>JBEDHJ010000123.1:0-2969 GCA_041174205.1 Cyanobacteriota bacterium
CGCGGCATCCGTGAAATCACGGAAGGACTGCGTTAAAGCCTCGGCCAGTGCTGCTTGATCCAGTGGCGTAGGCGGGTGGGAAGGCTGGCGCTGGGGATCTCCCCGGGCCAGTCCGAGAGCACAACCCGCCCCAGGGGCGTGAGGCGGACCCGTTCGGTCAGGCCCTGACCGTCCACCTCGCGGCGCAGCACCCCGAGCTGGATCAGCCAGATCAGCAGGTCTTCGCAGTGGTTGGCCGAGAGACGCTGCTGGCTGAGGGCGCTCCAATCGGAGCGAGCGGCGAGCTGGGTGCTGCTGAGGGCCTCCTGCTCGAGCTCTTCGTAGAAGCGGCGCCGAAAGGGCAGGCAGCGCACAGCCCGCTTGGCCCGGCTCAGCGCCCGTTGCTCCTGCTGGCTAAAGCGGGGCTGCATCAACGGGAGCGCTGGAGTCCCCTCATTGTGGTCACTGGCTCGGTCGTGCCGCCTCAGGCCCTTGCCAGAGTGGGCTGAGCTCAAGGATCGGCTGTGCTGCTGCTGGCTTCTGCGTCTCCGGCCCGTAGGCGCCTGCTGGAGCAGGCGGCCATTCCCCATCGCGTGCAAGTGAGTGGGGTGGATGAAGACGCGATCCACCACGCTGATCCAGCTCAGTTGGTGCAGCTGCTGGCGCAGGCCAAGGCTCAGGCGGTGCGCGATGTCTGCACGGATGCCTCGATCACGGCCGTGTTGGGCTGCGATTCAGTGCTGGCCTTTGAAGGGGAAGTATTCGGCAAGCCGATCGACGCCGCTGAGGCCATCGCCCGCTGGCAGCGGATGGCTGGCGGCTGGGGGGAGCTGCACACCGGGCACTGTTTGTTGGCGGTGGGTGCTGCGCGGGAGTGTTCAGCTCCGGATATCCATGGATATCCGCCGGCGGAACGTTGCGCCACCATCACCACCCGCGTGCAGTTCGCGCCAATGAGCTCCGCCGAGATCGAGGCCTATGTGGCCACTGGAGAACCGCTGCAATGCGCTGGCGGCTTTGCACTGGAGGGGCGCGGCGGTGCGCTGGTGGAGCGGATTGAGGGTTGTTTTTCGAATGTGATCGGGCTGAGCTTGCCGTTGCTGCGGTGCTGGCTCCTGGCGATGGCCGTCAGTTAAGGAGTGTGTTGGCGTGCTTCTGTGGTCAACACCGTTTTCTCGTTGTAAGGCAGAGCAAGGCCCTTTCTAACCCGCGACCGCGAAACTCGAGCAGAATGGACTGCATGGGGTATTCAATTGGCGATTCCCCACAGCGTGATCCGCAACTGTTCACCGCGACTCGAACCCTCTTTGGTCGCTCTAGCGCCATGACCAGCTCAACTCCCACAACCATTCGCCAGCGGCTTGTGGCCCATAGGCCCGAGGTGCTCGCCCTCGCCCAGCGCCATGGTGCAACAAACCTGAGGGTCTACGGCTCGATCGCTAAAGGGCAGGAACACCAAGGTAGCGACCTGGATCTTCTTGTCGATCTAGCGGAGGATCAGTCTCTTCTCGGGTTGATCAGTTTCCGGCAAGAGCTTGAAGATCTCCTGGGATGCCTGGTGGATGTCACAGAAGCAGAAACACTGCACCCGTTGATCCGTCGTGAAATCCTCGATCAGGCTCAGTTGCTGTGAGCAAAGATCGCCTCTATCTCGAAAGTATTCGTGATTGTTTGGAGCGGATCGCAGAGTACACCGCTTCTGGCGAGAGCAGCTTCATGGCCTCTCGTCTGATTCAAGATGGCGTGATTCGTAATCTCGAGGTGATCGGTGAAGCCACCAAGAATCTCAGCCCGGAGCTCCGAGCGGCCAGTCCTGAGATTCCCTGGCGGCAGATTGCCGGCATGAGAGATGTTCTGATTCATGACTATCTCAAGGTCAATCTGGCCCGAGTTTGGCGGACCGTTGTCATTGACCTTCCTCCACTTCAGGAGGCAGTCCTGAGGCTTCTCCAGGCATAACGCTTGGTGCCTCCTCTGGCGGAACCGCGCAGCTACTGAGGTCCCCGAGTCGGCAACGACCAGGTGCCAACCCGCTCCCCGTTCATCCACACCGTCAGGGAGCGCGCCCTCGAGGGTCTGCCCATCACCACTCGGCCGGCTCGATAGTGTGTTCTCGCGGCCGCACCACCACTTCGAGGTTGAGGGCGGCCAGGAGCAGCAGGAGTCGCTCCACGGTGAGACGCCCCGGCTGCAGTTCGAGCTGAGAGAGCCGGGCTTGGCTCATGCCACCGGCTTTGAGAGCCAGCTCTTGCTGGTTCATCCCCTGCTCCCGCCGTGCACTGCGGAGCAGCACCCCCAACTGCGCAGGGGCGCGGATCACCTGCTCAGCCGCAGCCATGGTCTACGCGGATTCTCAATAAATGCAGCATGGCAAGATTCTCAATAGTTGGCGTTTATTGCTGATTCGAGTGAGCGGGGGCGAGTCGGGGGTGATAGCGCGGATTGAGGGTTGTTTTCGAATGTGATCGGGCTGAGCTTGCCCTTGCTGAGGCGGTGGCTGACTGAGGCGTGATGCATCAAATCCGCGCCGAGCTGTTGCCATGGTCGCCGCGCCGTGGCTATGGGCTGGATAGGTGCTGATTCTCCCTGATGAAATCGATTGCGCTATTGATGGCTGGAAGCCTCCTGCTAGGGAGTGGTCTGGGCTTGAAAGCCTCCGCGATGGAGCCGATTGTGCTGGCCACGTCTACCCCATCTGTGGAGCAGCCTGTGGTCCAGGAGCAGAACCACCTCCAGGCTGCGTCATCACAGATGCGCCAGGGTGTGAGCCCTGATGGCGATCTGCCGCTGGAGTTCAAGAAGCCCACAGGGCCAAAGGCGCACCACCTTCTGAATCTGAGCTTCTAACAGCGACGTTGTTCCCACGCGCCTTCGAAGCCCATCTTCTTAAGCCAGCTCGGGCCGCTGCACCGTTCTCGTCAGGTTCTGAATCAGTTGAACAGATCGATGAGGAAGTTGTTCACGGCCCTCTGGAATTTGCCGTTGCTGTT
>JBEDHJ010000124.1:0-19539 GCA_041174205.1 Cyanobacteriota bacterium
GCCATCAGCTCACAGACACCGGGATACAGGTCGGCAATGTCGACCTTGTCGGTGGTGTAGTCCTGGGCCGTGAGGCCCACGGCATCCGCCTTGATGCGCAGGTTGGTGTCCTTGGTGACCAGCACCACCGGGGGCTGATCACTGATCAAGCCGGAGCGGAGCTGCTCCAGCGCCACCGCCAGGATGTTGTTATCGCCGTTGCCCCCCTTCAGCTCGGGGGGCAGCTGCGCCAGGGTTTCGCTCCGGCAGAACACCACCTGCAGGGTGCCGCCACTGCCGTCGTCGATCGGCACGCCATCGGCCAAGTTGCCCTTCTCCCGCAGGGCATCGAGCAGGCGGGAGATCTGACGGGCGTTGCGGCCCTTCTCGGAGGGATCGCGCTTGAAGCGATCGATCTCCTCCACCACCTCGATCGGGATCACCACCGCGTTGTCTTCAAAGCGGGTGAGCGCCTGGGGGTCGTGGAGCAACACATTCGTATCAAGAACGAAGGTCTTGCGCATCACGGCCCTCCCATGGAGATGGCAGCACGCTAAGCGGCTTTTTCAGCCGCAAGGCCTACGCTCCCGCAGAACTCAAAGCGCCGGCTTTGCACCCTCTGCTCGCTGTGTTGTTGATCGCCGCCCTGATCTTCGGGCTGGCATTGCTCTGGCTCGAGGCGCGCCATCGCTTGCGGCCGGCCTCTCCTCTTCGCCTGAGCAGCGGCCAGTGGAGCGTCAAGCGCAAGGGCGACGAGCGATTGGAGGTGAAGGGCACGATCGCGATCACCAATCCCCATGCCCGCATGGAGGTGTTCGTGCCGGAGATCGAACTGCGTCCCACCCTGCTCGGCCGCTCTGATCTGGCGGATGTGCAGGTGAGCTTCAGCCTCACGCCGCAACACCCCGATGAGGAAGCGCGAGCCGACGGCTATTGGTTCGCCTACATCGTTAAAGGTCACAAGACCACCCAGGCCGAGGTGCGCATCAGCATCAGTAGCCCTGCCGGCAGCGATCTGCGCAAGCTGGTGGACACGCTCTGGCTGGAGATTCTCTGGACCAACTACGGCCCCTTCGGCAGGCTTCAAAAGCGCGACGGAGTGCTGATCCCGCTGCGCCGGCCCGCAGCCGTGCAGCCAGACACCGCCAATTGGCGCCAGGGTGATCGCTGCTCGGTGTTGCCGATCCGCACCCATCTGCTCGGCACCCTCGACGATCCAGCTGAAGTGCTGCGCCATTACGCCGGCGCCGTTCTCCAACCGGGCGATGTGCTCACCATCGGCGAGACACCCCTGGCCGTGATGCAAGGCCGCTACAACCACCCCGCCAACCTGCAGCCCTCCAGCCTGGCGCGGTTGCTCTGCCGGGTGTTTCACCCCACCAGCTCCCTGGCCACAGCCTGCGGCCTGCAGACCCTGATCGACAACGTCGGCCCCGCCCGGGTGCTCTGCGCCTGGCTGCTGGGCACGGCCCTCAAGCTCGTGGGCTCCAAGGGCTGGTTCTATCGCCTGGCCGGAGAGCAAGCCCGCCTGATCGATGACGTGACCGGCACGACCCCCCCGTACGACCAGACGATCGTGCTGGGACCAGCCGACAGCGCAGCCGTGTGCCGTCAACTGGCCGCCGAGCTGGGAGTGGCCGTAGCGGTGGTCGATGTCAACGACCTGGGGCGGGTGAAAGTGCTGGCCTCCAGCCCGGGCTGTGATGAAGCCCTGTTGATGCGGGCCCTCAAGCCCAACCCGGCCGGCAATGCCAACGAGCGCACTCCCCTGGTGCTGGTTCGCCCATAACATTGAGATAGGCCAACCGCAGGCCGCGCCCAGCGGCCGTGCACCGTGTCGAAAGCCGTGTCTCCAGCCGCACCAGCCCAGCCCAGCGTGTCCGGTCTGCAGGTGGTGACGCTGCGCGGCTGGCATCTGCCCCTGCTCAACGACCCTTGCTTCGCTGACCTGCTGCCGCTGCTGCAGCGGGCTTTGCTGCTGCAGGCACCCGAACGGCTGCTCAACAGCATCACCGCCCGACCGCCTTTGGCTCCGGAAGCGCTGCTGGCCTACCGCGATCCTCAGCAGCCCCTGGGCCTGGTGCTGAGCCAACGCCTCAACCGCAGCGGTAGTTGCTGGCAATTGCTGCAATTGCGCAGCAGTGCCGCAAGCCTGGCCGCAGGCGAGGCGGGCCGAATGGCGATCGAGGCCGCCCTGGTGCGCGAGGCCATCCAGCGCAGCCGCAGCGCCGCCAGCTGGATCGCCACCAGTTCCAGCAACGACGACAACCGCCTGGCCCTGCTTCGCCAGCAAGGGTTCCAACCGCTCCGCCGCGAAACGCTGTGGCGCTGGGAGCCGACCCCAGGCCCCTGCAACCGCCCTCTCCCGCGCGACCTACAGCTGCGCCCTCTCAACCGGCGCACCGCCACAGACATGTGGCAGCTGGAGCAAGCAACCTTGCCAGCCCAGCTGCGCCAACTGCTCGATCGCCGCATCGACGACCTGCTCGATCAGAGCGAACAGCCCAGCTGGATGCTGTTTGACACAAGCCGCCAACAGGCTGTGGCTGGAGTCCGGCGCCTGAGGCCAGGCCTGCGCGGCCTGCCGGAGCTGGAGCTGAGTGTCCATCCGGGTTGGCAGCATCTCCTGGGAGAACCCGTGCAGGTGCTGCTCGAGCGCTGTGCCGCTGACGCCGATCAACTCCTGGTGCGCAGTGATGTGCTGGATCAAGAGCGCAGCCATTGGCTGCAAGAACTGGGCATGGCACCAGAAGGCGAAGAGGTGCTGATGGCGCGCAGTGTCTGGCGCCGCCATGCCCCCCAGCCCAGCCAGCAAATGGCTCAGCGACTTGAAGCGGTGCTGGGACGCCTACAGCCAGGCCAGAGACCCATTCCCACACCGCTCGGCCGCTGAGTGGCTGCCCCGGCACCCCGATCGGTCTTGGCCCTGGATGTGGGCCGCAAACGCATCGGGCTGGCCGGCTGCGATGCCCTCGGCCTCACGGTGACCCCCCTGCCGGCTCTTCGGCGTGGCCGATATCCCGCCGATCTCGAGCAGCTCAAGGGGTTTGTGGAGCGCCGGCGGGTGACGGCGTTGGTGGTTGGCCTACCCCTCGATGCCCAGCAGCAGCCCACGGATCAAGCCGAACACTGCCGCCGCTATGGCGAACGCCTGGCCCGTCACTTGCAACTTCCCCTGGCCCTGGTGAACGAATACGCCAGCAGCTGGGCCGCCGCTGAGCGCCATGGCCTCCACGGCGACCGCAGTGGTGCCCTCGACAGTGCCGCGGCAGCTCTGCTCCTCGAGCAGTGGCTGCAGGAGGGGCCTGAACCTGCGCCGGTGGCCGCGCAGGCCCCAACCCTTGGCCCAGGGGCTGACGCCCAGGCATCCTGAAGACACACAGGAATGACCCATGAGCGCAGACGGTCCCAGCAGCAACGGCGCCGGCGATGTGCCCACCGTGCTCGTGCGTGACGGCGAGGGCCGTCAGCTGCTCTGTTTCCTGGAGCAACTCATTCCCCTTGACGGGCACGACTACGCCCTGCTCACCCCCGTTGACACCCCCGTTTGTCTGGTGCGCATCAGCCCGGACGACGAGGGCGACGATGAGGTGATCGAAGAGCTCGATGGGGCGGAACCGATCCTGTCTGTGGCCGATGTGGTGCTGCAGGAGCACGACCTCACCCTGGTGCGCTCGGCGGTGACCCTGACCGTGAGCGGCGAACTGGAGGAGCCCGATCCCGAGGAACTCGATGATGAGATCGAGGACGACGACGACGAGGACAGCGACCTCTACGAAATGCTGATCCAGTTCCGGGCCGAAGGGCAGGAATACGGACTGTTCATTCCCCTGGATCCGTTCTTCGTGGTGGCGCGGATGGAGAACGGCGAAGGCATCCTCGTGGAAGGCGAAGAGTTCGAGCGCGTGCAACCGCGCATCGAAGCCGAGCTCGACGAGCGCGAGCAGGGCGAGAACTGATCGCCGCGAGCACGACCGTGACGCGCCTCTCCCTTCCCCAGCTGCTTCAGCCCAACCTGGTGGCCCCAGGCACCCTGGCGGAGCTCCCCCTGCACCAGCTGCTGGCGCAGGGGATCCGCGCCCTCGTGCTCGATGTGGACCGCACCCTGCTGCCCCGGCGCGGCAGCGAGCTTCCGCCTCCTGTGGAAACCTGGCTGCGCCGGGCCCAGGAGACCCTGCCCTTGCACCTGTTCAGCAACAACCCCTCCCGCAGTCGGATTGGTTCCGTGGCCGATCAGTTGGGGGTGAGCTTCACCACCAGCGCTGGCAAGCCGAGGCGCGGACCCTTGCGCCGTGTGGTGGAGGAGCTGGACCTGCCCCATGGTCAGGTGGCCATCGTTGGCGATCGCGTCTTCACCGACGTGCTGGCCGGCAATCGCCTCGGCCTCTACACCGTGCTGGTGAAACCAGTGGACCCCCAGGGGCTGCCTTGCTCCCATGACCACTGGCAGCGGCTGGAGATGCGATTGGCGCGGATGGCCGGAGCATCGCTGGGCTGAAATGGCGAAGCGGAGACACCCATGCGCCGCGTGATCAAGGTGGGCACCAGCGTGTTACGTGGTGCCGGCGGCCGCGATACCGAACAGGTGATCGCCGATCTGGCCGCCAGTCTGTGCAGCCTGTGGCAACGCCAGGAACCTGTGGTGCTGGTGACCAGCGGGGCCGTGGGTCTGGGCTGTAGTGCCTTGGGCCGCAGCCAGCGCCCCAGCGAACTGGAGGGCCTCCAGGCGGCGGCCGCCGTAGGCCAGGGCCGCTTGATGACCCTCTACGACCAAGCCTTCGCGCGCCACGGCCGGTGCGTGGCCCAGGTGTTGCTCACCCGGGGCGATCTGGCCTCACGCCGCCGTTACCAAAACGCCTGCCGCACACTCGAGCAACTGCTGGCCTGGGGGGTGACGCCAGTGATCAACGAAAACGACACCCTCGCCACCGACGAGCTGCGCTTCGGCGATAACGACACCCTCTCGGCTCTGGTGGCCGTGGCGGCGCAGGCCGATGAGCTGGTGCTGCTCACCGATATCGACAGCCTCTATTCCGGCGATCCCCGCAGCGACGCTGACGCCCGCCCGATCCCGGAGGTCAACAGCCTGGCGGAACTGGAAGCGCTGAGCGGTGTAGCCAAAGGCGGCGGACGCTGGGGCACAGGCGGCATGACGACCAAGCTCTCCGCAGCCCGCATCGCCACCGCCAGCGGCATCCAGGTGCGCCTGGCGGATGGGCGCGACCCCGCTGTGCTCAATGCGGTGCTGGCTGGTGAACCACGCGGCACCCTGTTTCGCCCCAGCGAAACCCCCCTGAGCGATCGCAAGGGCTGGTTGGCCCATGCCCTGCTGCCCAAGGGCAGCATCACCGTGGACGCCGGCGCTGAACGGGCCCTGCTCAAGCAGGGGGCTTCGTTGCTTGCCGTGGGTGTGCGAGCCGTGGAGGGGGAGTTTGGGCGCCGCGACGCCGTGCGCGTACTCAGCCTCGATGGGCGTGAGCTGGCCCGCGGCCTGAGCGCCATGGACAGCGAAGAGCTGCAGCACTGCCAAGGCCAGCGCGGCCTGGTGGTGCACCGCGATCACCTGGTGATCACTCCAGGAGCCGCCACCACCTGATCCACCTACGATCCGCGCGTCCTCGGTGTGTGCGGCTCCCATGCGCTTCAGCCAATTGCTCAGCCACCTGAGCGAGGTGCAAGCCGCAGGCGGCCTCGAGGGCCTAAGCCATCACCTCGCTGCAGATCCCGAGCTGCACGGCGCAGCTGCCCTCGATCAATCCGGCAGCGGCGAGCTGAGCTTCCTTGAGCCCGGCAATGCTTTGGCGGCAGCCCTGGCCGCCAGCGGCGCCAGCGCAGTGCTGCTGCCCGCCAGAGGCGATGAAGCCGAAGCATTGCAGCAGCAGGCCAGCCAACGGGGCCAGGCCTGGATTGCCCTGAAGGATCCGCGCCTCGCATTCGCGGAGGCGCTCGATGCTCTCTATCCCCGCCAACCCAAGGCCCCGGGCATCCATGCCAGTGCCGTGGTGGATCCGGAGGCCGTTGTGGGCATGGGCAGCCATGTGGGCGCCCATGTGGTGATCGGGGCCCAGGTGCAGATCGGCGCCAGCTGCACGATCCACCCCAACGTGGTGATCTACGACGACGTGCAGATCGGTGATGGCTGCGAGCTGCACGCCGGGGCGGTGTTGCATCCCGGCTCACGCCTGGGCCGCGCCTGCGTGGTGCACTCCAATGCGGTGGTGGGCAGTGAGGGCTTCGGCTTCGTGCCCACCGCCAGCGGGTGGCGCAAGATGCCGCAGACCGGCCTGGTGGTGCTCGAAGACGGCGTGGAGGTGGGCTGCGGCAGCACCATCGACAGGCCATCGGTGGGCGAAACCCGCATCGGTGCCGGCACCAAGATCGACAACCTGGTGCACGTCGGCCATGGCGTGACCACCGGCAAGGGCTGCGCCCTGGCGGCCCAGGTGGGCATCGCCGGCGGCGCCCGCCTCGGCAACGGCGTGATCCTGGCGGGGCAGGTGGGCCTGGCCAATAAGGCCGTGATGGGGGATCGCTCGATCGCCTCCTCCAAATCCGGCATCCATGGCGAGGTGGCCGCCGGCGAGGTGGTGAGCGGTTACCCCGCCATCCCCAACCGCCTCTGGCTGCGCTGCTCCGCTGCCTTCAACAAACTGCCCGAGCTCACCAAGGCGATCCGCAGCCTCGAGAAGCAAGCCAAGCCGTAGCCTCGCGCCCAGCACCAGCGCGGCCATGACCTCCAGCTACCGGATCACCCTGCTCCCCGGCGACGGCATCGGCCCGGAGATCACGGCCGTGGCCCGCCAGCTGCTGGATGCCGTGAGCCGCAAGCACGGCTTTGAGCTCGTCTACGACGAGCAGCCCATGGGCGGGGCGGCCATCGATGCCACCGGCGAGCCTCTGCCCGCCAGCACCCTGGAGGCCTGCAAGGCCGCCGATGCCGTGCTGCTGGCCGCCATCGGTTCGCCCCAATACGACAGCCTGCCCCGCGAGAAGCGCCCGGAAACCGGCCTGCTGGGTCTGCGGGCGGGCATGGGCCTGTTCGCCAACCTGCGGCCGGTGAAGATCATTCCCGCCCTGATCGACGCCTCCACCCTCAAGCGCGAGGTGATCGAAGGGGTGGATCTGATGGTGGTGCGCGAACTCACCGGCGGCGTGTATTTCGGCACCCCCAAGGGCCGGGTGGAAGCCGAAGGCCGCGTGCGCGGCTTCAACACCATGGCCTACTTCGACGATGAGATTGATCGCATCGCCAAGGTGGGCTTCGATCTGGCGCAGCAGCGCAGCGGCCGGCTCTGCAGCGTCGACAAGGCCAATGTGCTCGATGTGAGCCAGCTCTGGCGTGACCAGGTGGAGGCCCTACACGCCTCCAGCTACCCGGGTGTGGAGCTCAGCCACATGTATGTGGATAACGCCGCCATGCAGCTGGTGCGCAACCCCCGCCAGTTCGATGTGCTGCTCACCAGCAACCTCTTCGGCGACATCCTCAGCGACGAAGCCGCCATGCTCAGCGGCTCGATCGGCATGCTCCCCTCGGCATCGCTGGGCACCAGCGGCCCTGGTCTGTTTGAGCCCATCCACGGCTCAGCACCCGACATCGCCCGCCAGGACAAGGCCAACCCGATGGCGATGGTGCTCAGCGCCGCGATGATGCTGCGGGTGGGCCTGAATCAGGACGCCGCAGCGTCCGATCTGGAGCAGGCTGTCGATACGGTCCTCGCTGGTGGATACCGCACCGGCGATCTGATGGCGGAGGGCTGCACCCAGTTGGGCTGCAAGGCCATGGGTGATCAGCTCCTCGCGGCCCTCGAACGCTAAAAACCACCAACACAGATCTCCCTTTGGGGGAGCTGGCACCGCGACCTGCCAAACTCAGCCGCAGTTCTGCTGATCCCGCGCATGTCGAAGCGTCACCCGGTCGTGTCGGTCACCGGTTCCTCCGGCGCGGGAACCAGCACCGTCAAGCGCGCCTTCGAGCACATCTTCAAGCGCGAAGGCATCACCCCGGCCGTGGTGGAGGGCGACAGCTACCACCGCTACGAGCGTGGCCCCATGAAGGAGGCCATGGCCGCTG
The DNA here is from genome assembly GCA_041174205.1 of Cyanobacteriota bacterium. GTDB lineage: Bacteria > Cyanobacteriota > Cyanobacteriia > PCC-6307 > Cyanobiaceae > Vulcanococcus. Next base: position 8,051 of record JBEDHJ010000124.1, read on the forward strand.
CGATGGCCAAAGGCGAGAACTTCAGCCACTTCGGCCCTGAGGCCAACCTGTTCGACAAGCTCGGCGAACTGTTCAAGAGCTACGGCGAAACCGGCACCGGCCAGAAGCGCTACTACCTGCACTCGGTGGAAGAAGCCGCCGAGCACAACGCCCGTCTGGGCACCAACCTCGAGCCCGGTCAGTTCACCCCATGGGAGAACATCCCTGCCGGCACCGACCTGCTCTTCTACGAAGGCCTGCACGGTGGCGTGAAGGGTGATGGCTACGACGTGGCCGGCCTGGCCGACCTGCTGGTGGGCGTGGTGCCGATCGTGAACCTGGAGTGGATCCAGAAGATCGCCCGCGACAACAAGGAGCGCGGCTACTCGGCGGAAGCCACCGTGGACACGATCCTGCGCCGCATGCCGGATTACATCAACCACATCTGCCCGCAGTTCAGCCAGACCGACATCAACTTCCAGCGTGTCCCCACCGTGGACACCTCGAACCCCTTCATGATCCGCGACATCCCCACCCCGGATGAATCGTTCGTGATCATTCACTTCCGTAAAGGTGCCCGCGAGAAGTGGGGGATCGACTTCACCTACCTGCTCGACATGATCAACGACTCGTTCATGTCCAGCCCCACTTCGATCGTGGTGGACGGCGGCAAGATGGGCTTCGCCATGGAGCTGATCCTCACGCCGATCATTCACCGCATGATCGAAGAGAAGAAGCGACTGGCCTGAGCCTTCACTGCACCTAGGCTGTGGCGCAACTGGCGGACAGGGTCCACCCACCTCGGTTGCTCCTCAGCCCAATCGCATCGGGGTCACCCGACGCAATAACCCACCGGCCTCCCCATCCTTTGTGATTCGGGGGGCGGTGGGTTCTTCTGTGCAACCAGCCAGCGTTCAGCCGCGCTGGGATCGCATCAACAGTGCGGTGGTGATCGCCCAGGCCCGGCAGATCTACTTCCACTTCCTCGCCAGTGCACCCTCCCTCCCAGATCCCCTGGGTGTGGTGATCAGCCAACCCCAGGGCAGCCAGGGGCGCGTGGTGTTCGAGTTGCCGGTGCTGCTGCCTGAGGAACAATTCATTCCGCTGGAGCTGGTGCGGGGCCGCGCCGGCCGCAGTCGAACGTCTCGATCCCCGCTTCGCGGCTGATGCTCCCTCCTCTCCAACCCGAGCTCGCCCTGCTATCGGCGCTGCTGGGCGCCTGCATCGGCAGTTTTCTGAATGTGGTGGCCTGGCGCCTCCCCCGGCAGGAATCCGTGGTGCGGCCCCGCAGCCACTGCCCCCGCTGCGGCACCACCCTGGCCTGGTTCGAAAACATCCCCGTGCTGAGCTGGCTGCTGCTGCGCGGCCGTTGCCGCCATTGCGGCACCAGCATTGCTGGGCGCTATCCAGCCGTAGAGCTGCTCTGCGCTGGCCTGTTCGTGGCGGCTTCAGCAGCCACAGCTGCCGTGAGTGCCACCGGATCCAGCCTGCCGGGGGCACCAGCCTGGCTGGTGGTAGTGGGCGGCTGGCTGCTGATCAGCCTGCTCGTGCCGATGGTGCTGATTGATCTGGATCAGCTGTGGTTGCCGGAGCCCCTCTGTCGCTGGGGTGTGGTGCTTGGGTTGGTGGTGAGCGCCATCGCGGGCTTCATCCAGGGGGATGCAGTGGGCCGCAACCTGTTGCTCTGGCACCTGCTCGCAGCCAGCGCCGGGTTGCTGGGCTTTGAAGCCACCAGCGCCCTGGCCCAGAAGCTCCTTGGCAAACCAGCCCTCGGGCTCGGGGACGCCAAGCTGGCGGCCCTACTCGGCGCCTGGCTCGGGCTCACGGGTCTTGGGCTCGGCGTGATGCTGTCGGTGTTCGCTGGGGCACTGTTCGGCCTGATCGGCCTGGTGAGTGGCCGGCTCAAACGAGGCCAGCCCTTCCCCTTTGGCCCCTTCCTCGCAGCAGGCGGCCTCGCCGTGTGGTGCGCCGGCAATGGCTTCTGGCTGCAACGCTTCAGCCAGTGGCTTGGCTGGGGCGCCCTTTAATGGACTGATCTGTAGTTGCGGACACCGCTGGCTCGATGTCGCTGTTCGACTGGTTCGCCGATCGCCGCAAAACCGCACCAACCGTGCGCGTGGCCCAGGAGGTCAACGAAGACGACGGCCTCTGGAGCAAATGCCCCGAGTGTGGCCTGGTGGTGTATCGGAAAGATCTGGCCGCCAATGCCAGCGTTTGCGCTGGTTGCGGCTACCACCACCGCATCTTCAGCGAGGAACGCATCAGCCTGATCGCCGATGAAGGCAGCTTTGAAGCGCTCGACAGCGACCTGAGCCCGACCGATCCGCTCGCCTTCAAGGACCGCCGCAGCTATGCGGATCGCATCCGCGACACCCAGCGCTCCACTGGTCTTAAGGATGGCGTGATCACCGGGCTCTGCCGGGTGGAAGGTCTGCCCCTGGCCCTGGGTGTGATGGATTTCCGCTTCATGGGCGGCTCCATGGGTTCGGTGGTGGGCGAAAAGCTGGCCCGCCTCATCGAAGAAGCCACCGCTCGCCGCTACCCGGTGTTGATCGTCTGCGCTTCCGGCGGCGCTCGCATGCAGGAGGGGATGCTCTCCCTGATGCAGATGGCGAAGATTTCTGGCGCCCTGGAGCGCCACCGCCAGGCCGAGCTGCTCTACATGCCCCTGCTCACCCACCCCACCACCGGGGGGGTGACCGCCAGCTTCGCCATGCTCGGTGATCTGATCCTGGCGGAGCCCAAGGCGCTGATCGGCTTCGCCGGCCGCCGCGTGATCGAGCAGACCCTGCGCGAAAAGCTGCCCGACGACTTCCAGACCGCGGAGTATCTGCGCGATCACGGCTTCGTGGATCACATCGTGCCCCGCACCAAGCTGCGCAGCACTTTGGTGAGTCTGCTGAAGATGCATGGCTGCGCCAAAGCTGGGGCGGCATGAGCAGGCCGCAACCGATCTCCAACCATCGCCGCCATGGTCAAGCCGCCCTCGCGGCCTGCCTGAGCCTGCTGATCCTGATCCTGGGCATCACAAACATCGGCTCTGCCCCAGCCTGGGCGGGTCCAGTGGACTGGCATGAAGTTGCCGCCAGCGATGACGGCCGCCAGTGGTGGGATGCGGGCAGCCTGCGGGTGAACCGGGACGGCAACCTCACGGTGCTCAGCCGCTTCCAACCCGCCCCTCCGGCTGACCAGCCCCGCAACGCGGATGGCAGCGAACCACGACCACCCGCCAGCGACCTCTACGTGATGGAGATCGACTGCGGCCAGGAGCTCTATCGCGACACCTCGATCAACGGCATTCCCCAATGGGGCAGCAGCTGGCAGGCCGCCAGCGGCGATGATCTGATCAGTGCCACCATCGATGCCGCCTGTGCCGCTGGGGAGAGCCTGCTGGCAGGCTTCTGAGGCGTGACCAACCGCCCGTGACGGCAGCCCCTTCTTCGCAGCGTCCCCTCGGCGTGGCCCTGGTGGGCCTCGGCTTCGGCGAGAAGGTGCACCTGCCGGCCCTGCAGGATTGCCCCCTCACCGAACCGGTGGCCCTCTGGCACCACCGCTCTGAGCGGCTCGAGCAAGCCTGCGCCGCCACGGGCTTGCCGGGCTTCAACAGTTTTGAGGCGCTGCTGGCCGATCCCCGCGTCGATGCCTTGGTGATCGCCACCCCACCGGAACCCCGCTTCGCCCTGGCCCTGGCCACCATCAGCGCCGGCAAACACCTGCTGCTGGAGAAACCGGTGGCACTGGAGGCCCCACAGATCGAAGAGCTGCAACGCCAGGCCCTCAGCGCCGGCGTCACCGTGGCGGTGGATTTTGAATACCGAGCCGTGCCGGCGTTCATGCAGCTCGCGGCGTTGCTGCAGCAGAACGCCATCGGCACGCCTTGGCTGATCAAGCTCGATTGGCTGATGGGCAGCCGAGCCGATGCGAGCCGCCCCTGGAACTGGTATTCCCAGCGAGCAGCCGGTGGCGGCGTGCTGGGATCCCTCGGCACCCACGCCTTCGACACCCTGCACTGGCTGCTGGGTCCAGCCCGGCAGGTGAGCTGCCTGCGCAGCCTGGCCATCCCCCATCGCCCCCTGGCCGACGGCAGCGGCCGCCTGGCGGCCGTGGATGCCGAGGACATCGCCCTGCTCCAGCTGGAGCTGGAAACCGCCAACGGCCAGAGCCTGCCGGCCCAGGTGAGTCTGGCCTCGGTGACGCGCCCAGGCCGGGGCTACTGGATCGAGGTCTATGGCAGTGAGGGCACCCTGGTGCTGGGCTCCAGCAACCAGAGCGATTACGTGCACGGCTTTCAGCTCTGGCACTCCTCTCAGGGCGGACCGCTCGAAGAGATCGCCCCCGATCCGCAGCTGGCCTTCAGCCACACCTGGCCCGATGGCCGTGTCGCGCCAGTGCGGCGCCTGATCCAGTGGTGGGCAGAGGCCGCCCTCGACAGACGGCCCATGCGACCGGGGCTCTCAGAAGCCGTGCACAGCCAGCTGATCTGCGACCGGGCACTGCAGGCAGCCGACAGCGGCATGCGCCAGCCGATTTAGGCGAAAAAGGCGCCAGTTAGGATCGCCCGCATTCACTCTCCCGGTGTCCCCATGGCGCTCGTCCCGCTTCGGCTGCTGCTCGACCACGCCGCTGAAAACGGCTACGGCATCCCTGCTTTCAACGTGAACAACCTGGAGCAGGTGCAGTCGATCATGGAGGCGGCCTACGAGACCGACTCCCCGGTGATCCTGCAGGCCTCCCGCGGCGCCCGTCAGTACGCCGGTGAGAACTTCCTGCGCCACCTGATCCTGGCCGCTGTTGAGACCTATCCCGACATCCCGGTGGTAATGCACCAGGACCACGGCAATAGCCCCGCCACCTGCTTCGGTGCTGCCGCCAACGGCTTCACCTCGGTGATGATGGACGGCTCCCTGATGGCCGACGCCAAGACCCCCGCCAGCTACGAGTACAACGTGGCTGTCACCAAGGAAGTGGTGGATGTGGCCCACGCCATCGGCGTGAGCGTGGAAGGCGAGCTGGGCTGCCTGGGCTCCCTGGAGACCGGCATGGGCGAGGCCGAAGACGGCCACGGTTTCGAGGGCAAGCTCGACCACAGCCAGCTGCTCACCGATCCCGCTGAGGCTGCCGACTTCGTCGCCAAGACCAAGGTGGATGCCCTGGCGATTGCCATCGGCACCAGCCACGGCGCTTACAAGTTCACCCGCAAGCCCACCGGCGAAGTGCTGGCCATCAGCCGCATCGCTGAAATCCACAAGGCCATCCCCAACACCCACCTGGTGATGCACGGCTCCTCCTCCGTGCCCCAGGAGTGGCTGGACATGATCAACAAGTACGGCGGTGCCATCCCCGAGACCTACGGCGTGCCCGTGGAAGAAATCCAGGAAGGCATCCGCAACGGCGTGCGCAAGGTGAACATCGACACCGATAACCGCCTCGCCTTCACCGCCGCAGTGCGTGAAGCCGCCGCCAAGGATCCCGCCAACTTCGATCCCCGCCACTTCAACAAGCCCGCCCGCTCCTACATGAAGCAGGTGTGCCTCGATCGCTACCAGCAGTTCTGGTGTGCCGGCAACGCCAGCAAGATCAAGCAGCGCGACATCAACTACTACGCCGGTCTGTACGCCAAGGGCGAACTGGACCCCAAGAGCGCAGTGGCTGCCTGATCAGCGCCTCGCCTTGATCAAACCTGAGGGGGCCGCAAGGCCCCCTTTTTTGGTGCTCTGCTGGTGATCAGAGCTGATCGGCTGCCGGCAGCGTCAGCGCGGCTGGGGCCGGCAGTGGCTGAGCGGTCACCAGTTGCTTCAAGGCCGTATCGAGATTGCGCTCCATCACGAAGCGCCGCCCATCGGTCACCACCACCCGCACCAGGGTGGGCAGGGCGTTGTTGGTGCTCTGCAGATAAATGGGCTCCACATAGAGCAGTCCCTTACCCACTGGCATCACCAACAGGTTGCCGCGAATCAGCGTGGATCCTTCGCGGTTCCAGAGGCCGAACTGATAGCTGATGGCCGGATCCTGCTCAATCAGCGCCGACACCTGCTGGGGGCCAAGCAACAGCCGCTGCTGCGGGAAGCGAGCCAGCAGCAATTCGCCGTAATGAGGCGTGTCGTTGCGTGCCGCTAGCCAGCCCACCATGTTCGGCCGGCGCAGCGGTGTGAAGGGCAGCAACAACACAAACTCCGGGCGCTGCTCCCCAGGGAGTTGCATCGTCACGTGGTACGGGCGCACCGCGGTCGTGCTGGCGCCGTAGACCTCCTGGGGGATCGCCCACACGTCGTCACCGTTGTAGAAGGTGCGGACGTCGGTGACGTGGTAGCGCAGCAACCGCTCGGCCTGCACCTGGAACTGGCTCTGGGGCACCTGAATGTGCGCCAGCAGCTCCGGCGGCATCGCGCCCAACGGCTTGAACAGTTCCGGAAACGCGCGCCTCCAGGTGTGCAGCACGGGATCGGTGGGATCGCTCACATAGAGCCACACATGGCCGTTGTAGGCATCAACCACCGCTTTCACTGGGTTGCGGAAGTAGCGGATCCCTGAGGGATTGGGGTCGGAGTAGGGGTAGCTGCGGCTCACGGTGAAACCATCCAGCAGCCAGTACTGGTGATGATCCGCCTGGAAGCCCGGCACGTTTTTGACGTGGGCCGTCACCAAATAGGGCTTGCTCTCAAAGCGCAAGAAGGGGGCCAGGGCCGTGAGCCGCTCGTTCACCTGGCGGCGCATCAGCAGCCGCGACGATGGCGTCAGCGAACCGGTGAACAACAAGCGGGGTTCCCACAGATAGATCGCCGCCATCAGGCGATCGAGGGGGCCGTGGATCGAGACCCCCGCAGCACCGTCGTAGTGGGAATAGACATTCAGATCCCCCTCGGGGTAATCGAATTCCCGCACCTGGGTGGGCGCGATCGCATAGGGCGAGCGATCGGAGGCGAAATAAAGCTTGGGTTGCCCCACCGGCAGCGCCCGCTGCACCTGTTGTTGGCTCAGGCCCAACTGGGGAATGCCCTGCACCTGACCACTGCGGCCCAGATCCTTGACGAAATAAAGCGGCAGGCCATCAGGCCCGGAGGCATTCACCGGCGACACGGTGAAGCCGTAGCCATGGGTGAACACCAGATGGCGATTCAGCCAGGTGCGGGAGTTCTTGGCCAGAGCCGACGTATCAAGCTCGCGGGCCGCGATCAGCACCTGCTGAGAACCCTGGCGCTGCGGATCACGGTTAAGTGGATAGCGATCAACCGCCGCCGAGGGGAAGCGGTAGTAGAGACGCAGCTGCTGTAGCTGACGGTTGGCTTCCAGCAGCGGGATGCTGTCCCAGAGCCGCACATTGGCCAGGGTGCCGGGGGCTGCCTGGAGATCGGCGGACATGAGCTGCTGGCGCGGTTCGAGATCCACATCGCGCACAGCCTCAAGGCCGAAGGCGCGGCGGGTGGCCGCGATGGTCCGCCGCAGGTAGGGCGTTTCCAACACCAACTCCCGCGGCTGCACCCAGATGCGTTGCACCAAAGGCGCCACTCCCCATTCCGCCAGAGGCACCAACACCGTTGTGGAGAGCAGCGGCAGCAGCGCACCGCGTCGCAACCAGTGGCGTGGAATCGGCACGAGCAAACCGATGCCGCTGAGCAACAACAGGAAGGCCAGCAGCAGGCGCAGCGGCAATCGCACATGCAGATCCACAAAGCCGGCCCCGGCGGCCACGCCGCTGCCATGCAGCATCAGATCAAAGGGGGCCAGGGCGTTGCTCAAGGCAGCCATCAGAGCCAACACCGCCAGCTGCGGCTGCAGCACCCGCTGCTGCTCGCGGCTCAGCCCAGGAAAACGCAGATCCGAAAGACAAGTGCCTTCGGTGAAGGTGAGCCAGAGGCAACCGGCCAGGCCCACCAGGCCCTGCACCAGCACCACGCTCACCAGCAGGTGTAGCGCCGGCAAGCGCAACACCGTGAAGCTCAGATCAAACCCCGTGAGCGGATCGCGCTCGTTGAAGGGCACCGCCAGCAGGGCCGGCAACCACAAGCTCCAACCGCGGGCCACGGCCGTGGCCGACCCTGCCAGGGCCGCGGCCAGCACCATCCGCAGGCTGGTGTAGGGCCAGAACAGGAGCAACGGAAACAGCGCTCCAGCCAGACCGATAAACAGCCAGGGGGGGAGATCCGCCAACACGGGAATCCCCGTAATCACAGTGCCGCTGAAGGGGGCGGCAATCAGATCGCGGGCCTGCACCATCAAATAGGTGAGGCCACCTGCAAGCAGCAGCAGCAGGCCAGCCAGCAGAGCTACCAACAAGGCCGGTGACAGCGGCACCAGGGGCGAGGCGGGCAGTGATTTGCGGCTCGACTGCTGGCGCAGCCGCCAGCAGCGCTGCAGCTGCCGCAGCTGCAGCGGCACAGCCAAGCCCAGCACCAGCACAAATCCAAGGATCTGCAGCAACCAGCGGCGCAGCAACACGGGCTGGAACTGGAACTGCGCGAACCACTGCGCCTCAATCAGCAACCGCGGCAGCAGCACGAGAAGGCCAAGGCCGAGGGCGAACCAAGCCAGCCAGCGCAGGCTCCGTTTCAGGGCGTCAACGGATTGCCGCAAGGGGAGTTGTCAACACAAGGCGAGGCTAGGCAGCGACCAGTCAGGGTCAAGACACGGCAAGGCACCAGGCAATAACCGATGCCAGGTATCGGGTTTTAATCGGCGGTGCAAATGGCGCTGCTAGCTTCCTTTCAACTTCCCGGTGTGATCGTGACGGCCACCCTCTCCCGCTCCACCCTCGGGCCCACCTTCACCGGCCTGAAGTGCAAGGAATGCGGCCAGCCCTACGAAGCCGGCGCCCGTCACGTCTGCGAAGACGTGTGCTTCGGCCCGCTGGAGGTGGTCTACGACTACGAAGCGATCAAGAGCCGCGTCAGCCGCGCCACGATCGAAGCCGGCCCTGCCTCGATCTGGCGTTACCGCGAATTCCTGCCGATCGAAGGCGATCCGATCGATGTCGGCACCGGCTTCACGCCGCTGCTGAAGGCCAACAATCTGGCCAAGCGACTTGGCCTGAAGAGCCTCTACATCAAGAACGACGGCGTGAACATGCCGACGCTCTCCTTCAAGGACCGCGTGGTGAGCGTGGCCCTGACCCGCGCCCGCGAGCTGGGTTTCAAGACGGTCAGCTGCGCCTCCACCGGCAACCTGGCCAACTCCACAGCCGCCATCGCCGCCCACGCCGGTCTTGATTGCTGCGTGTTCATCCCCAGCGATCTGGAGCTGGGCAAGGTGCTCGGCACCCTGATCTACAACCCCACCTTGATGGCGGTGAAGGGCAACTACGACCAGGTGAACCGCCTGTGCTCGGAAGTGGCCAACACCTACGGCTGGGGCTTCGTGAACATCAACCTGCGTCCCTACTACTCCGAGGGCTCCAAGACCCTCGGCTACGAGGTGATCGAGCAGCTGGGCTGGGAACTCCCCGACCACATCGTGGCGCCGCTGGCCTCCGGCTCCCTGTTCACCAAGATCCGCAAGGGCTTTGATGAATTCATCAAGTGCGGCCTGGTGGAGGAGAAGGCCGTGCGCTTCAGCGGTGCCCAGGCCGAGGGCTGCAACCCCATCGCCACCGCCTTCCGCGAAGGCCGCGACTTCATCACTCCGGTGAAGCCCAGCACCATCGCCAAGTCGATCGCCATCGGCAACCCAGCCGATGGTCCCTACGCCATCGACATCGCCAACCGCACCGGCGGCAACATCGCCGATGTGACCGATGCCGAGATCATTGACGGCATCAAGCTCCTGGCTGAAACCGAGGGTGTGTTTACCGAAACCGCCGGCGGCACCACCATCGCCGTGCTCAAGAAGCTGGTGGAGCAGGGCAAGATCAACCCTGACGAGCGCACCGTCGCTTACATCACTGGCAATGGTCTGAAGACCACCGAGGCCGTGGTCGATCACATCGGCCAGCCCTACACAATCGAAGCTCAGCTCGACAGCTTCAACACGGCCTGGCAGCAGGCCCAGTCCGCCCACACCAACTGATCCACCCCAACCGTTCCATGCCCGTTCAGGTTCTGATCCCCACCCCCCTCCAGAAGTTCACCAACGACGAAGCCAGCGTTGAACTGGAAGCCACCAGCGTGGATGCCCTGGTCGACGCTCTCGACGGCCGCTATCCCGGCCTCAAAGGCCGGTTGTGCGATGAAGCCGGCAAACTGCGCCGCTTCCTCAACGTGTATGTGAACAGCGAGGACATCCGCTTCCTCGACAACCAGGCCACCGCCCTCAAAGACGGTGATGAGGTGAGCATCGTTCCCGCAGTGGCTGGCGGCTGACGCGGCCTCGTTCAAGCACCAAGGCTGTAGCCAATCCGGCAGTCGACCCACCCTCCCTTCAGCGAGAGTGAATGCATGACCCAGGCCCCTGAGCGCAAGCGTCTAGACCCGTCGACCTCCAGCAAGGCCCTGCTGTTTGATTACCGGCAAGCAGCAAACCCGGTGCGCGCTGGCCTCACCGAGCCGATCCCCTATCGCAGCTGGGGGCCGGAGCTGCATCAACAGGGTCCAAGTGGCGTGCTGCCCCTGGACCTCAGCGTTGAGCTGGGCGTGCCTGGTCCAGCCACCAGCCCAGGCCTTGCGGCCCATTTCATTCGCATCGAAGCCGGTGAAGGGGTGCGGGCCGCTGCAGCAGCCACCAGCTCGCTGTTCTTCGTGCTCTCTGGAAGCGGCATCTGCCGCCTCCGCCCTGCCGGCGACCACGACGCTCCAGAGGCAGACCTGGCCTGGCAGCAGGGGGATCTGTTCGTGCTCCCGGCCGGCGGAACGCCACTGCTTGAGGCCAGCAGCACCAGCGTTCTCTACTGGGTGCACGACGCTCCCCTGCTCCACTACCTGGGCGTGACGCCCTCATCGCCTCGCTTCGAGCCCACCCACTACAGCGCCAGCTGGCTCCAGGCGGAGCTGCTCAAGCTCGCCAACCAACCGGGCAGCCAGAGCAGCAATCGCGTCAGCCTGTTGCTGGCCAACCGAGATCTACCCAGCACCCGCACGGTGACCCACGTGCTCTGGGCCATGTACGGCATCGTGCCCGCGGGCTCCACACAGGCGCCCCATCGTCACCAATCGGTGGCCCTCGATTTGATCATCGACTGCAGCCCTGGTGTCTACACCCTGGTGGGCACGGAGCTCAGCAGCGATGGCAGCATCCGCAATCCGCGGCGCATTGATTGGCAGGCCGGTGGAGCCTTCATCACCCCACCTGGGCATTGGCACTCCCATGTGAATGAGAGCGGCGAGCCCGCCTGGTTGCTTCCGGTCCAGGATGCCGGCCTGCAGACCTACCTACGCAGCCTCGACATCCGCTTCGCCTGAAGCTCAAGCCACAGCGGCTTGAAGGGCTCCTGCATCCCGCTGTTCGTGACGCTCCACGAGCACTGTGAATTCAGCGCCTTCGATGGTCTCGCGTTCAATCAGCAGATTCACCAGCGCATCCATCAGCTCACGGCGCGGCTGCAGCAACGTCACCGCCTGGTCCAAAGAGGCACGGGCCAACTG
>JBEDHJ010000125.1:0-4692 GCA_041174205.1 Cyanobacteriota bacterium
CCTTGAAGAAGCCACCACCGCACATCTCATCGAGGCGCGGCACACCCGAACTCACGCGCACATTGGAACTGCGCTGGGTGAGACGCATCGCCCCCAGCGGGAAGATGCTGATGCCGTGAGACCCCATCGTGAAGGGGAATTCGCCCTTCATGTGGGTGGTGCCCCGTAGCTTGAGGATCTCCACGGTGCGGCGGCGCCGCTCCCCTTCAAGAACGTTGCGCAGGATCACCACGTTGTCGCTCACGAACTCCTCGACGCCGTAGCGGGCGATCGGGCCGTATTCGTCGATGCGCTCGGTGGTCATCACCGTGGTGACGCCGATCTCTTTGAGCCGGGCAATCAGCCGGAAGATCTCGCGCCGCACCACCGAAACGGCGTCGTATTGCTGAAACACCGCGGTGATCGAGTCGATCGCCACGCGGCGGGCCTTGTATTTGCGGATGGCGTAGTTGATCCGCTCAATCAGACCGGAGAGATCAAAGCTTCCGGCCACATCCTGACCTTCAGGATCAGGCGAGGCATCCAGCAGGAACAGTTTGTCCTGCTCCACCATCTCTTGGAGATTCCAGCCAAAGCTGGCGGCATTGCGGAGAATATCGAGTGGCGATTCTTCAAAGGTGACGAAGATGCCCGGCTCATCAAACTGCCGGATCCCATTATAAAGGAAATTCAGCGAGAAGACCGTCTTACCAGTACCGGAGGTACCGCTGATCAGAGTGGAGCGTCCGATCGGCAAACCGCCCTGACAGATGTCATCGAAACCCTCGATGCCTGTGGGCAGCTTCTGGACTGAAGCAAGGCTATGGCTAGTGGCGGAGGGGTCCTGCATGGAACGGGCGGGCCTGATGTGAATCTAGGTGGCTTGTGTTGAAAGGGAAGGGTCGGCGACAAGCGCCACTAGAGAAGTGTGCCGGGGCTCTCCTTCTCTTCAAAGGGATCGGCGAGCCCTTCATCACTGAGCTCCTCATAGAGCAGATCCAAGCCGATCAGCACCCGCTCGCGATCAGAAAGATCGCCGATAATGCGGCGCACCGGCGGCGGCAGGATCTTGGCCAGGGTGGGAGTGGCCAGAATCTTGTCCTCTTCAGCCAGCTGCGGATTCTTCAGCACGTCGATCACCTTGAGGGCATAGACCCCCTGGAATTCGGTGTCGAGGATGTTGCGCAGGGTCTTGAGCGCCCGCATCGAGTTGGGCGTATTCCCAGCCACATACAGCTTGAGGATGTAGGTCTTGCGCGGGCTCATTTAGATCACCTCCTGGGATGGGGACTGACTGAATTCGACGGGAGGGGGAGACCCTCCGAGCGGTAGGTCGGGGGGCACCGAGCGGCGGTACATCTCACAGAGATGGGCCATCACATCGAGCAGAGCCAGGCGGTAGTCCTGAAGGAAGTCGTTCTTGTGCCCCTCCAGCTTGAGCTGCTTCCAGAACGCGTCAATCAGATCGACGTGAAGCTCCACGACCTTGTTGATCGGCAAATCACCAAAGAAGGCGGAATGCACGAAGCTCTCGATGGCCTGGTTGGCAGCCGCGGGGTCGCGGAAGTAGCTGATCAGCACATCGCGGTAGCTGCGCTTGAGGGAACGCAGCAGCTCCTCGCGCTCCTCCTGGGGCAGGTTGCGCAAAAACAGCGAGGGATCGCGCTTGTAGAAGACCCCCAGGTAGCCGAGACGCCCCTGCAGGCGGTTGGGAAGCCGCCACGAAGCCGGCGTGTCGGCCGCGGAGCCATTTCCATTGGGCAGGCCACGGCGCAGGAAGCGGGAGACGGCCGCATCCACGCTGTAGGCGATCTGCTCCAGTTGGTCCTGGGGCAGATGCACCTCAGCGTCGTGGTACTCCACCCGGCCGCTCACCTCGCCGACCACCACCGCTGGCAGCAGCAGTCCCTGCTGGCGCAGATCCTCATAGATCTGCGGCGGATGCACCCCCTGCTGCAGCAGCACCACATCAAAGGAATCGCGCCGCTGCTGCAGCTCCTGGATCGGATCTGAGAGAGAACCCAAATCCTCCAGCTTGTAGCGACCGCCCTTGAGCCAACTGCGACAGGCTCGCTCCAGCCGAGGGTCCGGCAGCAGCGAAGCAATCGTGAGTGCCGGCTGGGACATGCGCCGCGATCGGGCCCGGTCAACGACCACAGTGTTGACGGGTCGGCGGGCAAAAGGTGAAGATCATTGTTTGTCTTTCGATTGCCGTGCGGCAGGCCGAAATGACGAAGCGTCCCCAAGGCGCAACCTCGTCAGCCTGTCCACGCCCCAGACGTCATGAGCACGACATCCAGCACCGGTCCCTACGCCATCGTTGAGACCTCCGGCACCCAGGTGTGGGTCCAGCCCAACCGCTACTACGACCTCAACCGCATCAACGCTGAGGTCGAGAGCACCCTCACCCTGGACAACGTGCTCCTGGTGAACGACGGCAAGGCCGCCAGCGTGGGCCAGCCCTACGTGAAAGGCGCCACCGTGGAACTGCAGGTGATGGAGCATCGCCGCGGTCCCAAGGTGATCGTTTACAAGATGCGCCCTAAGAAGAAGACCCGCCGTAAGAACGGTCACCGTCAGGAGCTCACCCGCGTGATGGTCAAGTCCATCAGCGTGGGCGGCAAAGCCCTGGCCTGATCAGCCGCAGCGTTCCTCAACCCAACACTCTCCTGAACCATGGCCCATAAGAAAGGCACCGGCTCCACCCGCAACGGCCGCGATTCCAACTCCAAGCGCCTGGGCGTGAAGCGCTACGGCGGCGAAAACGTGAACGCTGGCTCGATCCTGATCCGTCAGCGCGGCACCTCCGTGCTGCCCGGCGTGAACGTGGGCCGCGGCGCCGACGACACCCTGTTCGCCCTGGTGGATGGCGTGGTCAGCTTCGACACCATCAAGCGCGGTCTGCGCACCCGCAAGCGCATCAACGTGGCCGTCGGCTGAGCACAGTTCCGGCCTTCGCCTGACTCTTCAGGCCCTCCAGCCGGCGCTCAAGCGCCGGCTTTGTTGTGTCTGCGGGTTGAAGCGACGCCTCAGAGCAGGCGGTAGGCCCGGGTGGTGATCAGGAAGGGGTGAAACAGCTCGAGGAAACGGCTCTGGAGGGTGCGGAAGAAGCTCTCCACCAGCTGCGGATCATCGAAATGGAAGGGGTATTCCCCCCCAAACCCCTTGAAGAAATACCAATTGAGCAACGCCGTAGCTGTCGGGGTCATCCGCGCTGCGAACTGCTCCAGCTGCCCACTTGGATCGCTCAGATGCTCGAGCACGTCCAGACACACGATCGTGTCGAAGCGCTCCGGCAACTGCGGGGCCTCCAGATCGCGGAAGCAGCGCAGCTTCTGCTGCAGCCCGAACTGTTCAGCCCGGGCCTCGACAAAGCGGCGGTTCTCAGGATTGAGATCCACAAACCACACCGCCTCCACCTGAGGCAGCGCCGCCGCCGCCAAGGCATGGGTGCCGATCCCACCCCCGAAATCCAGGACGTGGCCGCGGGCGAACTGCTGCTGCAGGCGCAGGGTGTCGCCGATGTAATTGGCGCTGCTCAGATGCCAGGCAGCCAGCTCCAGCAAATGGCCTGTCCCGACAGCGGTTTCATAGAACGCCTCGGCCTGTTGGGGGTCGAAGGCACCGGGGTGGGCAGCGGCCAGGGATTCCGTAGCCAGGGGAAGCAGCCGCTCCAGCTCCTCGAGCTCCAGGGCCAGGTGCGACGCCAGTTGGCGGCGCAGGTCGAAGCCTCCATCGAGAAAGTGGTCGAGGGAGAGGGTGGCGTGAGGGCTCATGGCTGCTCACCGTAGTGGTGAGCCCAGTTCGGCACCCACGCCAGGCACCACCAACCAACGGCGCAGCCAAGCGGTGAGCCAATAGAAGGGCAGGGTGTCGGCCAGGGCCGCCAGGGCCTTGAACAGATAACCGCTGGCGATGTAGCTGGCGAGCTGCGGCAACACCGGCAGCTCTGGGCGGACCGGCAACACATGGGCGGCGTAGTGACTGATCAGCACCACGGCACTGGTGTCCACCAACTGACTCACCAACGTGGAGCCGTTGTTGCGGAGCCATAGGGCCCGACCACCGCTGAAGCGCTTCCAGAAATGGAACAGGCGCACGTCGGTGAACTGAGCTGCCATGTAGGCCACCATCGAGGCCCCGACAGCGCCGAAGGCCAAATCCTGCACGGCGAAGAAGGTGGCCTCCGGCGCACCCGGCAAGCCTGGCAGCAGGCCACCGAGCCAAAGGATCAACACGATCCAGCCATTAAGCAACAAACCCACCCACACCAGCTGGCTGGCGCGCTCCTCACCCCAGATCTCGCTGATCAGATCGGTGCAGAGGAAGGTCACCGGATAGGGCAGAGCCCCCACAGCCACCACCACGGGCCAGGAGCCAATGCGACCCAGCTGCAGAAACCGGGTGAGCCCAAGGATGTTGAGCATCCCCATGGTTCCGAGGAACAGCCCCGCCAGCACCAAGAACGCCAACTCCCTTCGCCGCTGCAAGACCGCAGGCGGCACTGCATCCGCCGCGGCAATGGCGGTGATCCCTGGCGACATCAGAGCGGCACCTGACGGCCCCAAGCCTGGCGGCATCTCAGCCATCTGCAATGGGAGCATCAGGGCAGTGCACACCCCCTGCCTTGACCTGCGGCTTCCTGGTGCTCGACAAGCCGGCCGGCCTGAGCTCCCACGGCTGCGTGTCGCGGGTGCGACGCGCCTATGGCCT
>JBEDHJ010000126.1:0-5697 GCA_041174205.1 Cyanobacteriota bacterium
CCGAAGTGGGCCGAAAAGATCTTCCGGCTGACCTCTTCGAGATCACTGGTGTGGCTGTCGAAGTCGTGAGCGTTGGCGTGGAGGTTCCAAACCCACGTGGTGGTTTTGGGACCTTTGGCAAGGCTGCGATCGAAATGGCCGGGCTTGCCGAACAGTTCGAAGGTGGCCGGGTTGTTCACCCGGTCGACCTGGGCCTTCGCCGTTTTCCCACGCTCTGGTGGGCTGATGGTCATCGAGACGTTCCTCGAGGGACGGGGTCGAGGTGGAGGTCCACCCTTCCGGACTGGCACACCGGACAAGCCGGCGAACACAGACCAGTGGAGCCACGGGGGCACGGCAAAGCCGTGAACACCCATGGGCACCAGCCAGGGCAATGGGCTCAGCCGAAGCCAAACCCCTTTCCATGACTGGAGCTTGGGCCCCAGATAGGGGACCGCTGGCGGAAGTATAAAAGTGGAATCCAAGCCCTTCGGGCCTGCAGTTACAAAGGTTCAATCCGGAACCGATCCAGTCAGGGACTGAGCTCTCGGCGGAGCAAGCAATCAGCGAAAAAATGCGAGTTTGCGGCGTTTGCCTACACAACTCGAGCAACTTATTGGCGATTTGTTGTTAGCAATAAAGCCTTGCGCATCGGGTTGTTGTCCGCAACGCTGCAGAATGTGGTCAACACGCTCCACTTGAGCCACAGGAGGAATTGGCATGCTGGCGGCGCCGCGTCGGGCCCTGGTGGCCCTGGTGCTGGTGGTGCTCACCCTGGTGAGTAGCAGCTGCGGCCGAAGCCCATCGGCCTCTCCTTCAGCCTCTAGTCGTGCCAGCTCAGGCCCCAATGTCACCGTGTCGGCAGGGGCGTTGCAGGAGGTGGCGCCGCCGGCTGCGGTTCAACAACTGAATGAACGCCTCAATGAGCGCGCCCCGCAGATCAAGGTGCTCGCTCCATCCGACAACGCCCTGCTCCCCGCCGGTCCCTGGAGCCTCAGGCTGCAGGTCAGCGATTGGCCCCTAGCCGATGCCGGCGAACTCGGACTGGGGCCGCATCTCGTGGTGCAGCTAGATGACCAGGAGCCACTGCGCATCAGTCGTGAAGAGGCTGCCGCCTCGGTGGCGATGCCCGAATTGCGGCCTGGCAGCCATCGGATCACGGTCTATGCCGCCCGCCCGTGGGGCGAGGCAGTGAAGGCACCCGGAGCGAGCCAGCAAATCCAGGTGCACCGCGTGGCGCGCAATGGAGCAGAACTGCCTGCGCCTGGAAGCGCTCAGTTGATCGCCGCCAGTCCGGATGGACTGCAAGAGGCGGAGCCTGTGCTGATCGACTGGTTGCTGCTGGATGCACCGTTGCAAAACCTGCGCGGCGACGACGCCCGCTGGCGACTGCGCATCAGCGTGAACGGGGACAGCTTCCTGGTGGACCGCCAGACACCGCTTTGGATCAAGGGCTTCAAACGGGGTAGCAATGCCGTGCAGCTGGAATTGCTCGATGGCCGAGGCGACCCGCTCAACCCCCCGTTTAACAGTGTGGTGCGGGAGGTTGTGATCGGTGGGGGGGATCGACCGGCCTGGCAGCGCAGCTCCCTCAACGCCAACGAGCTGGCACTGCTGAGCGGCGAGCGCCCTCCAGCCGCCGCACCAGAAGCAACGCCGGCCCCGGAACCCGAGCCGATGCGGGAGCCGGAACCGCAGCCTGAACCTGAACCAATCTCCGCGCCCCAGCCGGAGACACCCACGCCGGCTGAGGCCGAACTGGAGGCACCCGAGCCCCAGCAAGCCGAGACCCCGACTCCCGAACCCCTGCAACCTGCCCCAGCCGACCCAGCTCCATCGGAGCTGCCGCTGACCCCAGAGCCTCCTGAACCGCCCACTCCAGCGGTATCCCCCAGCGACGCGGCGGAGCGACTGACCCCGCAAACCAGCCTCGGCGGCTCAGCCCGCGATCAAGTGAATGCTGATGGCTCTCTCCAGCTGCCTCCGCGCCGCGGCCCCCTGGCCGGGCTGCGGGAGAAGCTGGGTGGATGAGTGATCGCCTGAGCTGGGGCTTTGCCCTTCACCCACAAGCCCTGCCGCTGTTGCGCCGCCTGTTGGAGCGCGGCCTCATCGATCGCATCGCCTCTCCAGCTGATGGGGTGGCGTGGGGGAGCGGTGAGCTGCCCAACCTGCTGGCCAGCGAATGGCAGCGCAGTCGCTCGTTTGTGGCCGTGGGGGCTTGCGGCGCCATCACGCGTTTGATCGCTCCGCATCTGGATCACAAGAGCAGCGATCCTGCGGTGGTGGTGCTCGATCCCCAGGGGCGCCACGCCATTCCGCTTCTTGGGGGCCATGGCGCCGGAGCAGAGGCCCTGGCCCAATCGATTGCGGCTCTGCTGGGGGGCGAAGCGGTGCTCACCGGAGGCAGCCAGTCCCGGGGCCAGCTAGCCCTCGACAGCTTTGGCAGCAGCTGGGGTTGGCGCCGCAATCAGGGCCCCTGGGATGCGCTGATGAAAACCGCGGCCCGCGCTGAGCCCGTGCAGCTGGAGCACCAGCACGGCAACGGGCGCTGGCTGGAACTGCAGGGGCTCCCGGATGCCACAGCCAGCGGGCCCCGCCTCAGCGTTGGTGTGGAGCGCGAGCTGAGCTCAGGATGCCGGTGGCATCCCCCCGCCCTCTGGATCGGCATGGGCTGCGAACGGGGCACCAGCCTGACCCTGCTTGAGCGCGGATTGCATCAGGCGCTTGCGGCCCATGGGCTGGCGGAAGAGGCGGTAGCGGGGTTGGCCACGGCGGATCGCAAGGCTGATGAAGTGGCCTTGCTGGAGCTAGCCCAGCGCCACGGCTGGCCGCTGCGCTGTTTCAACAGTGCACAGCTGAGCGGCGTGGCGGTGCCCAATCCCTCCCCAGTGGTGCAGGCCGAACTCGGCACCCCCAGTGTGGCTGAGGCGGCGGCCCTGCTGGCCAGCGGTCCCGGAGGGGAGCTGAGGGTGGAGAAGCGAATCGAGCGGGCGGAAGCGGGCGAACAAGGAGCCGCCACCGTGGCGATTGCCCAGGCCGCCTGCCAGTGGGCTCCTCAGCGAGGCCGGCTGCATCTGATCGGCAGCGGCCCTGGGAGCCTTGATCTGCTCACCCCCGATGCCCGCGCCGCCCTAGCGGCCAGCTGCGTTTGGGTGGGGTATGGCCTCTATTTGGATCTACTGGAGCCGTTGCGACGGCCCGATCAATTGCGC
Source organism: Cyanobacteriota bacterium (assembly GCA_041174205.1). Taxonomy (GTDB): domain Bacteria; phylum Cyanobacteriota; class Cyanobacteriia; order PCC-6307; family Cyanobiaceae; genus Vulcanococcus. The sequence continues at coordinate 3,192 of JBEDHJ010000126.1, forward strand.
AGCGATGGCCAGCTCACCCAAGAGCGCGAGCGCTGCCGCGAAGCGCTGGAGCTGGCCTGCCAGGGCCTAACGGTGTCGTTGGTGTCGTCGGGGGACAGCGGCATCTATGGCATGGCAGGCCTGGCCCTGGAGCAATGGATGGCCCTGGCCGAGCACGACCGGCCAGCGTTTGAGGTGCATCCAGGCCTGTCAGCCCTGCAGCTGGCGGCCGCCCGGGCGGGTGCTCCACTGATGCACGATTTCTGCACGGTGAGCCTTAGCGATCGACTCACCCCTTGGGACGTGATTGAGCGTCGGCTGATGGCTGCAGCCGCCGGCGATTTCGTGGTGGCGCTCTACAACCCCAGATCCAAGGGCCGCGATTGGCAATTGGGGCGCGCCCAGGAGCTGCTGCTGGCCCACCGGCCTGCCACAACTCCTGTGGTGGTGGCCCGCCAGCTGGGACGGCCCGAAGAAGCGGTGAGCCTCCACACCCTGACCGAACTGCCGATCGAGCAGATCGACATGCTCACTCTGGTGCTGATCGGCAACAGCAGCAGCCGCGTGGAGGGCGGCCGCATGGTGACGCCAAGGGGCTACCCAGGTGCGGAACTCAGCTAAAAGTCGGGATGACAGGATTCGAACCTGCGGCCCCTTCGTCCCGAACGAAGTGCGCTACCAAGCTGCGCTACATCCCGATGCCGGGAGTGTAGGAGATGGCCCTCCCGCAAGGGTTCTGGGGTGGCCAGCGCACCGAGAAGAGCGATGGAGGCCAGTTTCTAGAGTTGGAGGCTGATCTGCGCCTGCGGGCGGAAGTGGCGCTGTGCTGAAACCCGACTGGCTGCGCGTCAAGGCTCCCCAGCGCGAACGGATCGGCGAAGTGGCCGATCTCCTTCTGGATCTCAAGCTCAATACGGTGTGTCAGGAGGCCAGCTGCCCGAACATCGGCGAGTGCTTCGCCGGCGGCACGGCCACGTTTTTGATCATGGGGCCGGGCTGCACCCGTGCCTGCCCCTACTGCGACATCGACTTCGACAAGAGCGTTCGCGAACTGGATCCCACGGAGCCTCAACGGCTTGGGGAAGCGGTGGCTCGCCTCGGGCTCAAGCACGTGGTGATCACCTCAGTGAACCGCGACGATCTGGCCGATGGCGGGGCCAGCCAATTCGTGGCCTGCATCGAGCAGGTGCGCCAACGCTCACCGCTCACCACCATCGAACTGCTCATCCCCGATTTCTGCGGCAACTGGCAGGCCCTGGCCACGGTGATGGACGCCCAGCCGGATGTCTTGAACCACAACATCGAAACCGTGCCGCGGCTCTACAAAAAAGCTCGCCCCCAAGGCATCTATGAGCGCTCGCTGGAGCTGCTGCAGCGGGTGCGCGATGGCTGGCCGCGGGCCTACAGCAAGTCGGGGCTGATGGTGGGCTTAGGTGAAAGCGACACCGAGGTGTTGGAGGTGCTGGCGGATTTGCACCGTCACCGCGTCGACATCGTGACGATCGGCCAATACCTCTCTCCCGGGCCGAAGCACCTGCCCGTGGATCGGTTTGTGACGCCGGAGCAATTCGAGGCTTTCCGCCGGTACGGGGAAGGGGAGCTGGGCTTCCTGCAGGTGGTGAGCACACCGCTCACCCGCAGCAGCTATCACGCCGGCGAAGTGCAGCGACTGATGGCGCAGCACCCGCGTTAAGGCTCCAGCAGAAATTCAGCCTCGAGGGCAGAAGCGTCATCGGCCAGGGGGCCTGCGGCCAATGCGTCGATGCGGGCGTTGACCAGGCTCACGGGAGCCTGGAGCTGGGCGCAGTGCTCGAGAAACGCCACGGCCATCTGGCGGGCGAACAACTGCTGCATGTGTTGAGCGAATTCAGGAGGCATGGCTGGCTGCCGTTGCGTGTGCAGGCAAGCTATGCAGCCCGGCTCATGCCAACGATCGGGCCGACCGAACCCAGCGGTGGTGCGAACCGACCGGCAGGGGCGACAGCCGAACCGGAAGGCCGGCAAACCGAAACGGCTGCCGGCCATGCCCTGGAGCCGATCAGGCCGCCACGGCCTCCCGTTCTGCCAGGCCCACATTGGCCTTCTCGCTGGGGGGCACCAGCAGCTTGAAGCGCGTCTTCCAGCTGCTCCAATCGGCCAGGATCGCCGCGGCCTTGCTGCTGCCAGTGCTCTCGAGATGAGCCTCCAGCAGGGGCTTGAGCAGCGCTTCCTGCTCAGGGGTGGTGAGCTCGCAGATGGCCACGATCTCAGGGTTCACCCGCTCGCTCAGGCCGCCGGTTTCATCCAGCAGGAAGGCCACGCCACCGGTCATGCCGGCAGCCACATTGCGGCCGGTGCTGCCCAGCACCACCACCACACCGCCTGTCATGTATTCGCAGCAATGGTCGCCGGCGCCTTCCACCACGCTGCGGGCACCGCTGTTGCGCACGGCGAAGCGCTCACCGGCGCGGCCCAGGGCAAACAGCTCGCCGCCGGTGGCGCCATAGAGGCAGGTGTTGCCAAGAATCACCTGGCTGCCGGGATCGCG
>JBEDHJ010000127.1:0-12144 GCA_041174205.1 Cyanobacteriota bacterium
CTGTGAATTCAGCGCCTTCGATGGTCTCGCGTTCAATCAGCAGATTCACCAGCGCATCCATCAGCTCACGGCGCGGCTGCAGCAACGTCACCGCCTGGTCCAAAGAGGCACGGGCCAACTGCTGCACCAAGGCATCGATGCGGTTGCCGGTTTCCTGGGAGTAGTGGGGCTCACTGCGCAACCAATCACGGCCCAGGAACACCTCCGAGCCCTCAGCTTCCAGGGAAACCGGGCCCAGCGACGAGAAGCCGTAGCGGGTGACCATTTCGCGGCCGATGCGACTCACCAGCTCCAGGTCGCCGGAGGCGCCCTGGGTGATTTCGCTTGGACCGAACACCACCAACTCCGCGGCCCGACCCCCCATCGCCACCACCATGCGCGCCTGGAGATAGGCCTTGCTGATCAGGCCGGAATCAAGCACCTCCTCATCCGGCATGGTGCGGGCGAAGCCGCCCACACCGCCAGCACGGGGCAACAGCGTCACCTTGTCGAGACGATCGGCCGCCGGCAGCAGCGTGGTGATCAGGGCATGGCCGATTTCGTGATAGGCGATCAAGCGCTTCTTGGCGCTGTCCTGCAAGGGCGCAGCGGTGAGGCCCATGGTGATCCGCTCCAGGGCATCGCCAAGGGCAGCGTCATCGATGCTGTCGCGCTCCCGGCGGGCCGTGAGGATTGCGGCTTCATTCAGCAGATTGGAGAGATCGGCGCCGGAGAAGCCCGGGGTTCGGCTGGCCCAGTCCGCCAGACAAACCTCTGGGGCGAGGGGACGGGAGCGGGCGTGCACCGCCAGGATCGCTTCGCGCCCCTTCCGATCGGGCAGATCCACATGGATGCGCCGGTCGAAACGACCAGGACGCATCAGGGCCGCATCGAGCACATCGGGTCGATTGGTAGCCGCCAGGAGGATCACGCCGGAGTTCTCAGCGAAACCATCCATCTCGGTGAGCAGCTGATTGAGAGTCTGCTCACGCTCATCGTTGCCGCCGCCAATGCCAGCGCCGCGCTGGCGACCCACCGCATCAATCTCATCGATGAACACGATGCACGGCGCCTTCTCTTTGGCCTGACGGAACAGATCGCGCACGCGGCTGGCGCCAACACCCACGAACAGCTCCACAAATTCAGAGGCCGCCATCGAAAAGAAGGGCACTCCGGCCTCACCGGCAATGGCTTTGGCCAGCAGGGTCTTACCGGTGCCTGGTGGCCCCACAAGCAGCACGCCTTTGGGGATCTTGGCTCCCACGGCAGTGAACCGTTCGGGCTGCTTCAAGAAGGTGACCACCTCCTGCAGCTCTTCTTTGGCCTCTTGAATCCCTGCTACATCTTCAAAACGCACCGGCACCGCCGACTCGGCCTGCACCATGCGTGCCTTGCTGCGACCAAAGCCCATGGCCCGGTTCGCCACCTGGGCAGAGCGTCGGATCAGCAGCGCCAGGCCGCCAAACAACAGCAATAACAGCAGGCCGTTGGACAGCAGGCTGGCCATGGCCTGGTCCTGCCGCTCATCACGCACCGTGAGGGGCACCCGTGCCTCCTGGGCGGTGCGCAGCAACACCTGGTCGTTGCTGAACACGGGCACGTTGAGCCGCCGTCCATCGGCATAGGTGACCGTGACCTGACGCTGCCCCGGGGACAGCAACAACTCCTTCACCGCCCCCTGGCGAAGCTGCTGCAACAGCTGGCTGTAACTGGGTTGCGGCGGGCGGGCCAGGCCGATCTCCCGCAGCAATCCGCCCGCATCAGATCCGGCCGGCTCTGAACGCGGTCGACCTGCCGGCTGATCACCCGGCAGATCAGAAGAAACGCTGCTGCTCACTGGGATTCTTCACTGGGTTGAGCTTAGCGATTTGACGAAAGGGAAGGTGGCCATAGAAGATCTTGGTTTGGCTGAAAGCGAGCGGGATGGCTGTTCCCAAGAAGAAAACGTCCAAGGGCAAGCGCAACCAGCGCCACGCCACCTGGAAGGGCAAAGCGGCCATCGCCGCCCAGAAGGCCCTCTCGATTGGCAAGGCCGTGCTGAGCGGACGCGCTCAAGGCTTTGTTTACCCCGTGGCCGAAGACGAAGCCGACCAAGGCTGAGTTAGGCGGGTGAGGGCAGCCGCACCGCTGCCCTCCCACACACAACGCCTCCGGGCATCCTGCATCCGCACCCAGCTGGCGCGAGCCAACACCGGTTGCTGGTACAGCTCGGGCGGCAACGATTTGAGGCTGGCATCCACCAGCCCCCTCAAGGCAACAGCCGGCAGCCATCCGCCACCGGATCTGCGCTGCCTGGCCTCCGCTTGGAAGCGCCAACGGCGTGGCAGCTCCCAGCGCAGCGGCCAGAGCTGCACCAGCTGGTCCAGCTGATCCCAAAGGGGCTCATACCGCGCAAGCTCTTGATTGCAGTGCAACGCCCAGCGGCGCTCAGCATCGTTGAGTGTTGAGAGCTCCGACAGAGCCTCCTCTGCCTGCGCTGCGGGATAGGGACGGCAACCCACCAACCATCCCTCCAACAGAAGCGCATCGGCGTGCCCTTGCCAGGGGCCGCAACGGTCGCCTTCACCCTGACGCAGGGACTTGTTGAAACGGGGCAGCTTGAGCAAGCGGTCAGCTCCTGATCTCCACTGCTCGATGCAATGGTTCAGCAGGGCCGGGTCGTGACTGCCAGGCGGCACCCGCGTCACGCCAAAGGGGTTGCCGGCCATCGCCTCCAACCGCTCCGCCCAAGGCAAGTAAGCGTCGTCGATGGACGCCACCGCCAGTTGCAGGCCGGCCGCTGCGCAGATCTCCTGGAGACGGCGGGAAAAGGTGGTCTTGCCAGCACCCACCGGGCCATTCAGCCCCAACACCGCCGGCCGGCCGCAAAGCAACTGCCGCTGGCACAGCTGCAACAGCTGGTCTTCAAGGCTCATGAGCCCAGCTTGAAGGCCTCCAGCACCACCGCATACACGACACCGATGCGCAGGTTGTCGAGCAGCACCCAGACCAGGGGCACACGGTCGGCCACAAGCCGCGTCCGCAGCCGCACCATCAGTTCGACGATCACCAGCAACGCCAGCACAACCACCGGCCTCTGGCCAATGCGCTCCAGCCAGAGAGCCGTGATGTTTTGACCGGCATAGAAGCCCAGCAGAAGGGCCAAAACCCCGGCACTACGACGCCGCCAACTGCCGCGGAAGCTGCCCAGGAGCAGATCGCCGAAGCGCCGCTGAACCCGATCGAAGCGGGTGCGCTGAAGCGGAAGGCGCGTCATGCGGCGAAGCCGAGTTGCTGCAGGTAGGACAGCGTGACCCAGCCTTCGGGGCAAGCCGGTCCGCGCTGGACCACACAGGGGCGACCTGGCTCACCCAACTGATCGAGCTCGGCGGTGGCGGCGGCAAACACCTGATCCGGCTCAGCAGCACTGGATCCACTGCGGGTGACCAGAACCCGCAGGCCTGCTCCCACCGCAGCCGCTACGCCATTGCCCGAATCCTCAACCGCCAGCACGGCAGCCGCAGGCAAGCCCAACTGCGCAAGCGCCTGTTGATAGGCAGCGGGATCGGGCTTCTTGCGCGGCACATCCTCCCCGCACACCCAGAACTCCAACAGGTTTGGGTGATCGGGCAGCAACCGCTCCAGCAGACCCTCAACAGCAGAGCGGCCACTGGTGGTGACAATCACCTGGCGCACGCCCTCAGCCGCCGCATCACGCAGCAGCCGCTCCACGCCTGGCCGCAGCTGCAGCGCACCAGCAGCCAACAGAGCCCTGTAGTGACGTTGTTTGGCGGCCTGAAGCTTCTCGACTCGCTCGGGGTCCGGCTCCAGCCCCTCTGCCTCGATCAGGAACTGGCGGATCCGCTCGCGGCCACCACTGATCCGCAGCAGCTCCAGATAGGCAGCTGGCTCCCACTGCCAGGGCAAACCAGCCTCCGCAAAGGCGCCGTTGAACGCCAGCCGATGCCCCTCCAGCTCGGTTTCGGCGAGGGTGCCATCCACATCCCAAAGCAGCGCCGCCGGCCAGCCAGCCATCCCAGCCTCACGATCCGCGCTGCAGGCTACGGACTGGACGCCACGCCGGCGCCCCGCAGAATGAAGCTGTTTCGGTTTGGCGGCGTTGCTCCCTCAACACTCAGAGCAGCGCTGGCAATTGCCGGCTCCGATCCAGATCGACCCGGCCCTGCGCAGCAGCGGATTGAGCGATCCCTTGCTTGCACTGCTGCAGCGGAGGGGCTTCAGCACATCGGAAGCGATCGCGGCCCTGCTCGATCCCGCTGAGGCACCGGATCCCCGCCGCCACTTCCCCGACCTGGGCAAAGCGGTGAAACGGCTGCAACAGGCATGCCGGCAGCAGGAGCGGCTCGCCATCTGCGGCGACTATGACGCCGACGGCATGACCAGCACCGCCCTGCTGGTGGGGGTGCTCAATCAAATGGGAGCCAAGCCCCAGGCCGCCATCCCAAGCCGCCTGGACGATGGCTACGGCCTCAACATCGGCATGGTGGAACGGCTCGCCGGCGAGGGCATTCGCCTCCTGGTCACCGTGGACAACGGCATCGCAGCCACCGAGGCGTTGCAACGCGCTCAGGAGCTGGAGCTCGATGTGGTGGTGACCGACCACCACACCCTGCCGGAGCAGATGCCGCCCTTGCTGGCGCTGCTGCATCCGGCCTGCACCCCGGAGCGTTCGCCCTATCGCGGCCTTGCCGGAGTGGGGCTCGCCTACGTGCTGGCGCGGGCCCTGGCCCGCAGCTGCCGCTCCGACACAGCCCTCTCCATGGCGCTGGATCTGTTTTGCATCGGCACCATCGCCGACATGGCGCCCCTGCAAGGTGTGAACCGGCGCTGGCTGATGGATGGTCTGCCAGCCCTGAAACACAGCCGTCTGGAGGGACTGCAGGCGCTGCAGCAGGTGGCGGGTCTTGAGGATGCGCCCGTGGATGCCACGGCGGTGGGATTCCAGATCGCGCCGCGGATTAACGCCGTGGGACGGCTTGGAGACCCGCAGCTGGTGGTGGATCTGCTCACGACCGACGACGCCGAGCTAGCCCTGGAGCTGGCACGCCAATGCGAACAACTCAACCGCCAGCGGCGTGAGCTCTGCGATGCGATTGAGGCCGAAGCCCGCGCCCTGGTGGATGCCGATGGCGAGCAGCGCAGCCCTTTTCTGCTCCTGGCCCAGAGCCACTGGCATCACGGTGTGATCGGCATCGTGGCCGCCCGCTTGATGGATCACTTCGGATTGCCGGTGGCGCTGCTGGCATCAGAGGGCGATGGACGCCTGCGGGCGTCCGTTCGAGCGCCGCGGGGCTTTGCGGTGGATGCCGCCCTGCAGGCCTGCAGCGACCTGCTCGAGCGCCATGGCGGACACCCAGCCGCCGGAGGCTTCACGGTGCGGGCCGAGCAGCTCACCGCCGTCCACGAACGACTCAACGACAGAGCTCGAGCCTGGCTCCAGGAGCAGGGCGGGCTGCGGCTGGTGGAACCGGAAGCCCTGGTGCGCCTTGATGAACTCACCCCGGCGTTCTGGCGCCAGCTGCAACGCCTTGAGCCCTTCGGCATCGGCCATGCGGCACCGCTGTTCTGGAGCAGCCGCTGCAGGATCAGCCAGCAACGCCTGCTACGCGGCGGACACCTCCAACTCACCCTGAGCCAGGGGGAGGCCACAGCCCGGGCCATCGCCTGGCGCTGGGCCGGTCCGGAGACCCTGCCGCCCGAGGTGGATGTGGCGTTCCAGCTGCGCCTCAACCGCTGGAACGGCGAGGAAAGATTGCAGCTGGAGCTCACGGCCGTACGCCCAAGCAGCGGTGACACGCTGCTGCTGCAGCGTCGCAATCGTCAGTACTGGGTGCACCGCGATGGCCAGGAGCTGGTGATCCGCAATGCAGCTGGCGAAGAGCTGCGGGGTGAAGCGGGGAGCGAGGGCATCAGCAGCGAACACCCCCATGGCCAGCACCCCTACGTGCGGGCCCTGCTGCAGGACGCCGCCATGGCCATGGGGCTCGCCGCCTGAAACGGGCCTGATCCACTCATAAACAAAACCCCTGCAGAGTTCCCTCTGCAGGGGTTGAACGACCTCTCAGGGCAGCTGGCTAATCAGAGGGCGCCGCGACGGTAGAAGAGGATGAAGATCACAGCCGGGCCGGCGATGGTGATCAGGAACAGGGCCGCAAAGTTGGCGATCAGATGGAAATCGATTCCCATGGGTGAGCGGCGCGGCGGCTTTGGATTTCAAGACCCACACTACGGTCCGCCGGCCCAGATCACAGGGGCTGCTGCAAGCTGCTGTGACGGGTTGTCACAGCTTTTGCCATGAGCGAATCCCTGCACTGGCGCTGCATCAGCGGTTGCGGCTCCTGCTGCCGTCTCGATCCCGGCGAGCGCAATGAAGCCCTCGAGGCGCTGAGCCCTGAACAGCAGCAGCAATACCTCGAGATGGTGGGACCCGATGGCTGGTGCATTCACTACGACACGGGCTCATCCAGCTGCCGCATCTATGACGAGCGGCCGTTCTTCTGTCGCGTGGACAACCTGGCGGGCCTGTTCGGCGTGGCAGCAGAGGAGGCCAACGACTTCGCGATCGCCTGCTGCCGCCAGCAGATCCGCTGCGAACACGGCGGTCGTGGCATGGTGATGAAGCGTTTTGAGCAGGCCATCCGCCAGCCCGCACCCTGAACGCGCCGATTCCACAGCCGAGCCGATGGCCGACTCCAGCCCGAGCGACGAACAGCAGTCCGGCCCCTCCAGCGAAGCCTCCAAAGCAGGCAGCTTCGGCGCGGTGTTCCTCACCACCTTCACCACAGTCTTTCTGGCTGAGCTGGGCGATAAAACCCAGCTGGCAGCGCTGCTGCTCTCGGCCGAATCAGGCCGGCCAGTGGTGGTGTTCGTGGGGGCCTCCCTGGCGCTGATCAGTTCGAGCCTGGTGGGCGTGTTGCTGGGCCGTTGGTTGTCGCGGGTGCTGCCACCCGAACAGCTGGAGCGCCTTGCCGGCATCCTGATGATCGGCCTGGGCCTCTGGCTCGGCCGTCAGGCCGCCATGAGCATGTTTCCCCTCGCCTGAGCCCGATGCAACTTCCCCTTCTGGCTTCCACCTTCGCCACGGTGTTTCTGGCGGAATTGGGCGATAAAACCCAGCTCGCCATCGTGACGATCAGCGGCACCTCGAGCCGAAGCGGCGCTGTCTTCGCCGGCAGTTCGGCGGCCCTTGTGCTGGCCAGCCTGCTGGGGGCTGGTGCCGGTGGATCCCTCTCGGCGGTGATCCCGCCCGATGCCTTGCAATTGGCGGCATCGGTGGGCTTTCTCGTGATCGGCACGCGCCTGCTGCTCAAAGCGGGCAGCGAGGTTGAGGATCCATCGAGCGAAACCGGTGGTGATGCCTGAGCCAGCGGGCAGCGAACTGTTTAGATTGGGCGTGTTCGTGCAGTTCCGGAGGCGTTGGCCGTCTCCAGAACCAGGCACCCAGAACGCCGGGGCTCCTCCCACCACCGATGCCCCCTGAATGCCATGAAATTCACGGTCGCCGCTCTGATCGACCAGCTCCCCGCTGAGGAGCAGCTCAGCGTCAGCAAGTTGGAAAAGGCGCTCGGGTTGAGCACCAAAGCCGACAAAGAGCAGCTGCGCATTGCCCTCACCGCATTGGTGCGTGTGGGGGTTCTCCAGGAATCCGAAGACGGGGTCGGCCGCCTCGAGGATGAGGGGCTGATCGAGGCCAGGCTGCGTTGCAGCAGCAAAGGCTTCTGCTTCGCCCTTCGCGACGATGGCGGCGAGGATATCTACATCCGCGATAACCAGCTCAACCACGCCTGGAACGGCGATCGGGTGCTGGTGCGCATCACCCGCGAGGGCGGACGACGGCGCTCCCCGGAAGGCGGCGTGCAGTGCATCCTCGAGCGCAGCACCACCAGCCTGCTGGCTCAGGTGGAGCAACAGGACGATCGACTGGTGGCCGTGCCGCTGGACGATCGACTGCTGACCAGCATTGAACTGCCGGCATCGGACACCCAATACCTCAAGCCCGCCGATGAGGCTGTGGTGGAGGTGCGGGTCGACCGCTATCCGGTGGGACAGCTGCCTTCCCAGGGTCATGTGGAGCGCAGCCTGGCGGTGAATGCCGGCCCGGAAGCCGACCTGGATCTGCTGGTGACCAAGCACGGCCTGCGCGACCTGCCGGCCGCTCCAAAAGCCAGTCTCAAAACCCCTGAAGCCAAAGACCGCGACGACCTGACCGGGCTGCCCACCTTGCTGCTGGAGCCCTGGAGCAGCGCCGAGGCACCGGTGCTCCCCGCGGTGTCGCTGGAGAGCAGCGAGAGCGGCCACCGCCTCTGGGTGCATGCTCCAGCCGTGGCCGAGCGGGTCGGTTTCGGCAGCGCCCTCGACCACTATCTGCGCAATCAGGCAGAAGCGCTCTGCTTGGGCACCAGCTGGCTGCCCCTGCTCACGCCAGCCCTGAGCAAGGCGGCTGGGTTCAAAAGCGGCAGCGCAGAAGCCGCCCTCTCGGTGCTGCTGGAGTTCAGCCCAGAGGGCGTGCTCGAGCACTACCGCTTCTGCCGCAGCACGATTCAGGTGGATGGCGTGGTGGACAGCAACGCCTTACAGGCCCTGTCAGAACGCAAGCCAAAAGCACGCACCACCCCAGCAGCGCTCAAGGGTCTGAAAGACCAACTGCCCCTGCTGGAGCAACTGATCGAGCTGGCTCAGCTGCTGCGCCAGCAGCGCCTGGCCGGTGGCTCGATCGATCTGGATCTGGCCATGCCTGCCATCGATGGGCTCGGTGATCTGGCCATCCCCGAGCCGGACGAGAGCCGGCAGGGCTGGCTCGTGCAACTGGATCCGGCCAGCGAACCCTCCGGTCTGCTTCGGGAACTGGTGCTGCCAGCCCACCGCGCCCTGGGGCGCCACCTGGCGGCCCTTGAGCTACCGGCGATCTACGCCCAGAACCCTCCTCCCGATGCCGAGGCCCTCAACGATGTGGCCAAAGCCGCTCTGGCCCTAGAGATCCCCCTCGAACTCTCGGCCGATGGCAACGCCAGCGCCCAGGAGCTGGCTCAGGCCTTTGCCGGAAGTGATCGCTGCCGCGTGCTGCAACAGCAGCTGCGCGAGCCCTTGAAACCCGTTCTGCTGGCCACCGAACCAGGGCCCAACGCCCTTGCGGCCGAACCCGTGGCCCTCGCCCCCTGGTGTTGCCCTGGCCTGCACTACGCCGACCTCTGGAATCAACACGTGCTGGTGCTGCTGCTTAGCGAAGGCAAGGACAGGCCCTCCGTGCGTCACAAGACACGTGTGGACATCGCCGGCGATAGCAGCCACGGTCTGATCGACTGGCCGCTGATGGCTCCGAGCCAGCTGCAGCCCGTTGAGGAAGCCCGCAACACCGCACTCCTGCATCGCCTCAATGGCCGTTGCCGTTTCGCGGCTGAACTGCAGAACGATGCGCTCGCAATGGCCCAGGCGCGCCAGGCCGAACCGTTGGTCGGCCAGACCCTCACCGGCGTGATCAGCGGCGTGCAGAGCTATGGCTTCTTCGTGGAAGTGCCCCCCTCACAGGTCGAGGGCCTCGTCCACGTGAGCTCCCTCAAGGACGACTGGTACGAGTACCGCTCCCGCCAGAACCGCCTGGTGGGCCGCAAAAACCGCCGCACCTACATGCTTGGCGATGCAGTGGACGTCACCATTCAGAAGGTGGATGTGCTGCGGCACCAGATCGATCTGGCGGTGCTCCTGCCCGAGGGCTACGAGGAATACACCCCTGACGGGGCCGAGTCGATGAACGACGAGGCCGCAGAGACTGAGGACTGAGCCGATGCACCCCACCGCCCAGCGCGCACCGATCGTGCTGGCGGTGTCCGGCGCCAGCGCCCAACCGCTGGCCCAACGGGCCCTGCAGCTGCTTCTCCAGGCGGATGAGCAAGTGGAGCTCGTGGTGAGCCGCGGCGCCATCGGCGTCTGGCAGGCGGAGCTCGGCATCCGCGTGCCCAGCGAACCCGAGGCCCAGGAACGCTTCTGGCGGGAGCGCACCGCCTGCGGCAGCGGCACGTTGCTTTGTCACCGCTGGAACGATCAAGCAGCGGCGATTGCCAGCGGTAGCCACCGCACCCGCGGCATGGTGATCCTGCCTTGCTCTATGGGAGCCGTGGGCCGCATCGCTGCTGGGGTGGCCACCGATCTGCTCGAGCGCTGCGCGGATGTGCACCTCAAGGAGGGAAGACCACTGGTGATCTGCCCCCGGGAAACACCCTGGAACCTGGTGCATCTGCGCAACCTCACGGCCCTGGCTGAGGCCGGAGCCCGCATCGCCCCTCCTGTGCCCGCCTGGTATCACCGCCCAACCAGCCTCGAGGAGATGGTGGACTTTCTGGTGATCCGGGTGTTCGATTGCCTCGGTTACGACCTGGGCAACCTGCAGCGCTGGACCGGCCCGATCCAAGCCTGAGCCCCAAGCCACCCATTTCCCCACGTGCTGCAACGCCTGCTGCTGCTACCCCTGCTCTCACCGCTGCTGGCGGTGCTACTGGTGGCAGCGGTGAACCCCAGGCCCTGGGTCAGCGTGCGCCTGCTCACCTGGAGTTCACCCAACTGGCCCCTGGGGGGATGGATCGCCACCGCGGCAGCCCTTGGAGCTGCGGTCAGTTCAGCCGGTGCGGCTTTAGCCCTGCAGGGACAGGGGCCCGGTGTGATCCGCCAACGGCAGGTGCGCTGGCGCGAAGCCAGCCGCGAACCAGAACAGGCGGCGAGCCGTGAGCCCTGGGGCCGCGGGAGCGAGCGTCCGGCACCCGAACCCACCCCCAGCGAACGCAGCTGGGCCGGCCCAAGCCGCAGCCCTCAGGAGCCGGCACCCACCGTGTCCGTGCCCTTCCGGGTGATCCGCAAAGGGGCAAGCACCAGCAAGCAAACCACCCCCGAAGCCAGGGATACCACCAGCGCCAACAACAACGGCACCAGCAACGACGACTGGGCCACCTCCCTCAGCGACGACTGGTGAACCAGCTGCCGCAGGCGATCCCTAAAGTTCGGCTGCGACGTTTCCGAGGCCTGCGACGGTGACCGATTCCGCCCAGCCCGCCCAGGCCAAGCCGGCCAAGCCCCCTGCGCCGGAGGACAAGCCGTTTGCCGACTTTGTCCCCAACCTGCTGATCCCGGCCATTGCCAAGGAGATCGAGAGCTATGGCGGCCCTGCTTGCGACTTGCGGCTTGAGCAAGGGGCGATGCCGGTGGTGGGCAGCCCCTGCTGGATGGTGATCGGCGAACTGCCGCAAGGGCGCCGCTTCTGGCTGTGCTTCACCAGCGACGCCATCAGCTCCGCCAAAACCATTGCCCTGGCTGAGGCCGGCGCCGAACCCAGCCTGCTGGAGTCGTTTCTGATCGACGAGAAGAAGATGACCCAGGCACTGCTGGTGTCACGGCTGGTGCAGCGGCTCAACGGCCAGAAGTGGCTTGGAGCGAACTAGGCCCGATCGGTTCCAGCTGGTGAAGGGGGCCTCGGCGATGCCGCAGCCCCCCTTACCATGGACATTCCGTCCGCAGACGCAACCCGATGGTGCCTCCAGCCGTTGCCACACCTGACACCGCAACTGCCATCGGCACACCCGACGCGCCGGCCACCAAGGCCCCGGTGAAGGACACGATCCTCACCCCGCGCTTTTACACCACGGATTTCGAGGCCATGGCGGCCATGGATCTCAGCCCTAATGAGGCTGAGCTGGAGGCCATCTGCGAGGAGTTCCGCAAGGACTACAACCGCCATCACTTCGTTCGCAACGAGGAGTTCGAAGGCGCCGCCGACAAACTCGACCCCGACACCCGCCGGGTGTTCATCGAGTTTCTTGAGCAGAGCTGCACCTCCGAGTTTTCCGGTTTCCTGCTCTACAAGGAGCTCAGCCGCCGCATCAAGGAGAAAAACCCGCTGCTGGCTGAGTGCTTCGCCCATATGGCCCGCGATGAAGCCCGCCACGCCGGCTTCCTGAATAAGTCGATGAGCGATTTCGGACTGCAGCTCGACCTCGGCTTCCTGACCGCCAACAAGGCTTACACCTACTTCAAGCCTGAATACATCTTCTACGCCACCTACCTGAGCGAGAAGATCGGCTACTGGCGCTACATCGCCATCTTCCGTCACCTCGAGAAGAATCCCGACAGCAAGATCTTCCCGATCTTCAATTTCTTCGAGAACTGGTGCCAAGACGAGAA
>JBEDHJ010000128.1:0-3439 GCA_041174205.1 Cyanobacteriota bacterium
CGGGCGCCGTTTGGCAGTTCGGGCGCCCGCTCCAGCCCGGCCGGCAGCGCCCGCAGCGAAGCCGGGATGTTGAACAGCAGCCAGTGCACCCAGCTGCCCGCCGGTGAATCCAGGTCTTCCAGCAACAACGCGAAGCTGCGGGTGTGCTCCGGTGCACCGCTCCAGCGCAGCGGCGGCGAGAGGTTGAGGCCCTCGCCGGTGTGGATCAACGGGATCAGCTCGCCGTCGCGGAAGGCCGGCGATTCCAGATGAAACGATCCATTGCTGCTCACCATGGGCACAACGGCTCCGGCACTGCGCCAGGGTGCAGTGATCCCTCGCCGGTGGACGGCTGGGCCGCAGCTTCACAGCGCCAGAGCCGCGGTGCCGCAGCCCAGGCCGCTGCAGCCTCAGCAAGCTGCGTAGATCACAGGCAGCGATGCGAGCTGGCCGTGGTGCCTGTGATTCCGGTGTCCCTGGCGGTGCAGCTCAGCGTGGCCCTGGTGGCTGCTGGCCTGCTGGTGTTTGCGATTGCCTCCCTGCAGCAGCTGTGGAAACGCCAACCCTGAAGCTGCTGCTGGGGGGCGATCTGATGCTGGGGCGCGGCATCGATCAACGGATGCCCCAGCACGGCGATCCAACCCCGCACGAACAGTGCTTCCAACCCACAACGCCCTGGGGCCAGAGCCTGGCCTGGATGGAGCAGTTCCAGCCCGACCTGCGCTTGGTGAATCTGGAAACAGCGATCACGCGCTCCAACCAAGCCTGGCCCGGCAAGGCGGTTCACTTTCGCCTGCACCCGGCCAACATCAGCGCCCTGCAGGCGGCCCGCATCGATGGCTGCAGCCTGGCCAACAACCACAGCCTCGACTGGGGCTACACCGGCCTGGCTGAAACACTGCGATGCCTCAGGCGCGCCGGCATCCAGAGCGCAGGAGCCGGACTCAGCCCCCATCAGGCGCAGCGGCCGGCGCGCTGGCAGCTCGCGGATGGCCAGCAGTTGCTGTTGTTTGCCTGGGCCTTCACCAGCAGCGGTGTGCCGCCGGCCTGGGCCGCCGAGCCCAACCATCCCGGCCTGGCCCTGCTGAGCGGCATCAACAGCGGCAGCGTCAAATGGCTCTGCCGCTGCATCAACCGCCAACGCCGTCCAGGCGATCGGGTGGTGGTGTCGCTGCATTGGGGAGCCAACTGGGTGCCGGTGGTGCCCGAGCAGCACCGCTGGCTGGCGCGCCAGCTGATCGAACTGGCCGGCGTGGACGTGGTGTTCGGCCACTCCTCCCATCACCCGCTTCCCCTGGAGATCCATCAGGGGCGGCTGATTCTCTACGGCTGCGGTGATCTGATCAACGACTACGAAGATCTGCCGCCCCACGCCCCCTGGCGCTCCGATCTGGTGTGTCTCTACGGGCTGGAGCTGGAGCGGGCCAGTGGTGTTCTGGCAGGCCTGGAGCTGCGACCTTTTCAGCTGCGTGGCTTCCAGCTGCAGGAAGCCTCAAACGCCGATCGACAACTGCTCTCGCACCAACTGGGCCTGGAAGCCTCCCCGGTGGGTTGGCGATGCCGGCCCCATGGCAACGGCTGGCGGCTGGAGCCTCGGTGCGGCGCCGCTGCGGCAATCCCGGCGCAGGCTCACGCCGGCCAAGCAGGCCATCCATAGGTTGCGCCGGTTCCTCGCCACCGCCACCGTGATCCAGCTGATCGACAACCTCCCTGACGGCACCCTGGGGTTCAGCTGCAGCGGCCAGATCAGCGGCGAGGAGATGCAGCGGCTGGTGATTCCCCAGGTGGAAGCGGCGCTGATGGAGCACGACCGCATCAAGGCCCTGGTGCTGCTGCAACCCGACTTCGAAGGCCTCAGCCTCGAGGCCGCCTGGGACGACACCAACCTGGGCCTGCGCCACTGGGATGGTTTCGAGCGGTTGGCGGTGGTCACCGATCTGGCCTGGGTCCGCCAGGCCAGCCGGGCCCTTTCGCTGCTGCTGCCCTACCCCGTGCAGCACTTCGGCCTCAGCGACCTGGAGGGAGCGCGGCGCTGGCTGAGCGAAGCGCTGGGCACCGTGCACTTGGAGCGCCAAGGGGAGGTGATCACCATCACCCTGATCGGCCTGCTCGATCCCGAGGTGTATGCCCGGATCGACGACGACCTGGCCAACCTGTTCAGCCAGGTGGAGCAGCCACGCGTGCTGCTGGATCTGCGGCAGTTCGATGGCTGGCTGGCCCTCGGCGCCCTGCGCCAGCACCTGGCCCTGATCCGCGACTACCGCCACCGCGCCCAAAAACTCGCGGTGGTGAGCCATGGCCCATTGCAGCGGATCGCCCAGCGGGTGCTCAACGCCTTCAGCCACGCCGACACCCAGACCTTCAGCAGCACGGATCTCCTGGCAGCCCAGGACTGGATCTGCAGCGACTGAGCGGCAGATCCCGCTAGCCCAGCCAGGGATTCCTTGGCTGAGGAGGTCTGCGCGTTGTGCCATGAACAACCAGCACTGCCAAACCTGCTCCTACTGGGATCAAGCCCACGGGTTGGAAATGACCTCCATGGGGGCCATCGCCCCCTGCACCCGCCATGCGCCCAATCTGTTCACGCTCGAGAGCGTGGAGATCAGCGAGGCCGCTCAACATTTCAGCGGCTACTCCGCAGGGGATGGCCTCAGTGACATGCAGGTGCCGATGGCGCTTTGGCCCTTCACCGGCCGCAACCAGATCTGCGGTGACTACAAACCCTGCGACCTGGAAGAAAACGTCCGACGCTGCCGCATGCGCGCCGCGCCGCTGATCTGAGCCAGATGCCATGCGCCGCATGATCACCTGCAGCACGATTCATAGCCTGAAAAAGCCATTGATCTCCCAAGAGGCAATCCAATGAGTCTGATCAAGTGGGAACCACTCACTGATATCGAAGCGATGGTAGATCGGGCCTTCAACTGGCCCAACCTGCGCTTCGGGCCCAGCATGTCGCTGAGCGAATGGGGGCCACGCGTTGACATCTTTGAAAGCGATGGAACCTATCTATTCAAGGCCGATATTCCTGGCATGAACAAAGAGGATGTATCGGTCTCAATCGCTGAAGACATGCTCACCATCCAAGGCGAGCGCAAGCGCGAAAGCGAAGAAAACCGGCCCCATTTCCATCGCGTGGAGCGCTCCTATGGCAGCTTCAGCCGCAGCTTCTCGCTGCCGGAGGATGCCGATTTAAAAACCGTGCACGCCCACTGCGACAACGGTGAACTCACCGTGAGCATCGCCAAAAAGGCCGGCGCTGAAGAAGCCAAGGCCGTGAGCGTTCCTGTGGATTAAGCGGGCATTGCGCCTCCACCACCCCAGCCGCCTGCTCGCCGCAGGCGGCTTTTGCGCGGCCACTCACTCCACCAGGAGCGAGGCCACCTGATTGCGGCCATTGCCCTTGGCCAGATAGAGCGCCTGATCGGCCCGATAGAACATGTCAGCGAAACTCTGATCA
>JBEDHJ010000129.1:0-4690 GCA_041174205.1 Cyanobacteriota bacterium
TGAAGGCCAGATCCAGCCCAGGGATCTCCGCCTGCAGCCGCTCCACCAGCAGCCCCATCACTTCCGGGCTGGCGCCCACAAGCGCCACCCTCCAGCGGTGGGCAGCGGCGTAGACCAACAGTTGGCGAGCCAGCTCAATGCCGGGGCTGCGGCGCACCCGATAGCCCTGGCGGCCCAGGGCCCAGACCACGCCGGCGCCATCGGGAATCACCAGATCGGCCTGAGCGATGGCCGCTCCCAGCTCGGGATTAGCCCGGGCCGCCATGGTCATCTCGGCATTGAGCGTGACGATCTGACCACCGCCGCGCTGCTTGAGCTCCAGGGCCGCAGCAAACACGTTGCTGCACACGGCCACCTGCACCCCAAGCACGGAGGTCAGCGTCCAGGAGGGCGGCTGATCAGCACCCGTGAAACCAGTGCGGGCGGCGTCGGTCGCCATTGATGCCATCGAGCGCAGGGCCACGCGGGAGAATCTATGGCTACCCACCGGCTACGCCGCGCCCCATGACCCTCAGCAGCGCAGCCACCGCACCCCAGACGGCACCCCTGCAGCTGCCCGCCGCCGAGGCCTGGCATCGGCTCCAGGAGCTCGATCGTCAGATCGATCGCGTTGTGCTGCAGCGGCAGCACCCGATCACCGGGCTTTTACCAGCCAGTACGGCCAACACCGTGCACGGCAACTACGGCGACGCCTGGGTGCGCGACTGCGTGTATTCGATCCAGTGCGTCTGGGGTCTGGCGCTGGCGCACCGCCGCCTCAGCGGTGCCAGCACCCGCGTGTTCGAGCTGGAGCAGCGGGTGCTCCAGCTGATGCGCGGCCTGCTCAACGCGATGCTGCGCCAGGCCCCCAAGGTGGAGCGCTTCAAGCACAGCCTGGCGCCGCTCGACGCCCTGCACGCCAAATACGACACCGGCAGCGGCGAACCGGTGGTGCCCGATGACGGCTGGGGCCACCTGCAGCTCGATGCCACCGCACTCTTCCTGCTGCAGCTGGCCCAGCTCACCCGCTCCGGCCTGGTGGTGGTGCAGACCAGCCACGAGCGCGACTTCATCCAAAACCTGGTGTATTACGTGGCCCGGGCCTACCGGGTGCGCGACTACGGCATCTGGGAGCGGGGCGACAAGGGCAACCACGGCCTGCCCGAGCGCAACGCCAGCTCGATTGGTCTGGTGAAGGCAGCCCTTGAGGCTCTCGAAGGCCTCGACCTGTATGGCCCCCACGGCAACGGCCAGTGCAGCTTGCACATTCCCCACGACGCAATCGTGCGGCTACGCCGCGCCCTCACCGGTCTGCTGCCGCGGGAATCCGCCAGCAAGGAAGTGGATGCGGCCTGTCTTTCGGTGATCGGCTACCCGGCCTGGGCCGTGGAAGATCCAAGCCTGGTGGAGCGCACCCGCCGCAAGATCCGCAGCGAGCTGGGCGGCCCCTACGGCTACAAGCGCTTCCGCCGTGATGGCCATCAAACCGTGGTGGAAGACCACACCCGCCTGCACTACGAGCGCGAGGAGCTGGCCCAGTTCGAGCACATCGAATGCGAATGGCCGCTGTTTCTGGCCTACGAGTTGATCACCGCCTGCTGCGAGGAGCGCTGGGGCGAGGCCTGGCAGTGGCGTGAGCGGCTCAGGCAGGTGGCGGTGGATGTGGATGGTGTGGAGCTGCTGCCGGAGCTCTATGTGGTGCCCAAGCAGGCCATCGCGGCGGAGCGGAGCAAGCCCGGCAGCCAGACGCGCATCCCCAACGAGAACGTGCCGCTGCTCTGGACCCAGAGCCTCACCTGGCTTGGGGATCTGATGCTGCTCGGGCTGCTGCAGCCCGACGATCTCGACCCCAGCGGCCGCCGCCTGGGCAGCAGCCTTGGCGCCGATCAGGTGTTGGTGAGCTTCGTGCCGGCCCGCGAATCGATCGCCGCCGCCCTGGAGCAGGCCGGCCTCAGTGTGACCCGCCCCGGCAGCGTGGACATTGCCAGCTCGCGCGAGCTGGGGGAGCGCATGGGCGCCGTGGGGGCCAACCCGCGCCTGGGGCTGAGCGGCCACCCGCCGCTGCGCATGGAAACGATGGTGACGGCGCGGCTCTACCGCCAGGCCGGCAGGCCGCTGGCATTTCTGCCTGCGGTGCTCGAGGAGAGCACCTACTACCTCTCCGACGACCCCGAACTGCTGGTGGACGCGGTGGAAAGCGAGATCAGCCAGCTGCAGCGCCACTGGCGTGGTGCGGGAGCACCGCTGCTGCTGATTCCGGTGGAGGAAGGTCCGTTCCAGCGGAATGCCGACTCCTTCCTACGGCTGGGAGAGCAGCTGCGCAGTGGGCTGCTCAACGGCGTTGCCGTGCAGCTGGCGCCGCTGCAGGAGTTGATGGAGCAGGCCAGCTGGGCTGATTTGCCCGAGCACGCGATGCCCCTGAATGCTCGCCCGGCTCAAGCGGCGCCAACACTGCTGCGGGCCAGCACCGAACAACAACCTCTGACGGCGGCAGAAGAACAGGAGCTCGAGGAATCGGATCTCGACAACCTCACCGAGCGCCTCTGGCAGAGCCAGTCGCTGCCCGAGCAGGCTGAACTGCTGGAGCAGTTGGTGCATCGCCTCGGCCTGGAGGCTGAGCTGATCGGCCCCGGCGGCAGCGCCACTCCCCAGACCCTGCTGGAAGAGATCTACCGGCGGGCCCTGGTCGATGCCAACTGGAACGTGGTGCGCCGCTGCGCCGGCTCCCTTGGCCTGGTGCACCCGCAGCTGGAAGACGCCCTCACCGATCTGCTGGTGCGCCAGAAGCAGGTGGTGGTGGGCCGCAACTACACCAGCGACTCCCTGCTCAGCCAGCCCACGGGCAGCCTGGCGATCGCGGCGATGATCCAGCGCTACAGCGGCGAGGACGGCCGCGAATGGATGCTGCAGCAGGAGTTGCTGCTCGCCCTCGATGGCCTGGCCCGGCGGGCTCCGGCCCTACTCAGCGGCAGCCTCACCCTGCAGCTGGGGCAATTGCTGCTGTTGCTCACCAGCGAACTGGCGGGCGAGCGCGACCTCACGCCGATCGAGGCCTTCGAGGCCCTCTGCGATGAGCCCCCCCACGCGATCCGCCGCCGCCTGCAGCAGGTGCTGCGCGATGTGGAACACGCCAAGGCAGCCCTGCAACGCAAGGAGCAGCTGCACGTGAGCGGCCGGGTGCGCTGGGAAGCGCCCGATCCGCTCGAGGAGCTGCCCAAGAGCGGTTGCTGGCTCAAGCACCGCGAACGCCTGGGAGCACTGCAGATCGTGCCGCGCAACTTCCACCCAGGCATCTGGGAGCTGTTGCACCACTGCCGCGGCCTGGTGATCGGCGACAAGCTGGAGCGCCGCAACCGGCTCGAGAGCGCCCTGCTCAAGGAGAAAACCCCGGGCGAGCGCAACTTCGCCACCCACGTGGAGCATCTGCTCAGCAAGATCGAGGCGCCGGAATACCGCCGCCTCTGCATCGAAACGCTGATCACCCTGATTGCGTTTGTGGATGCCAACCCCCA
Organism: Cyanobacteriota bacterium; assembly: GCA_041174205.1. Classification (GTDB taxonomy): domain Bacteria; phylum Cyanobacteriota; class Cyanobacteriia; order PCC-6307; family Cyanobiaceae; genus Vulcanococcus. Next base: position 3,492 of record JBEDHJ010000129.1, read on the forward strand.
GGTGCGCTTCGACGACGACCTGGCCCTCGATGTGGTGATCGGCCACGCCGTACGGGTGGGCTGGCAACAGCAGCACCCCGAGCAGGCTGCGGAGGACTACCCCACCCACAAGGCCGAAGCCTGGGATGGCTTCTACCGCTCCTCACCGGCCCAGTGCCGCCGCTGGCAGCTGCTGGCCCTGAAGGAACTGGCGGAACTGCAGCCGGCTTAGATCGGCTCAGCGAGGGTCATGCAGAGCGTGGGCTGCTCCACGCACTGCTCGATCAGATCAGCGAGCAGCAGGGCGCGGGAGGCCTGGGGTCCGTCCACTGCGGGCTGCTCCAGGCCGCGCACGCACTGCAGGAAGTGCTCCAGCTCCGCCACCAGCGGATCCACCGGCGAGGTGCTCACCTCTTCGATGAAGCCGTCGTTGCGATACAGCAGCTCGCCGTGATCAGCCGTGAAGGAGAGCTGGGTGCGGCGATGGATCTGAAGGCTGCGGTTGAGGAAATCGGTTTCCACCAACGCGCTGCGGCAGTGGGCCGAGAGGCTGCGGATCTTGCGATGGGCCATCTTGCTGGCCGTGAGGCTCGCCACCACACCATTGGCAAAACCCAGGGTGGCGTTCACGTAGTCGATCGGGCCTTCGGCGCTGCGGCCACCGGCGGCGGCCAGGCGCACCACCTTGGCGCCGGCCACCTCGAGCACCAGGTCGATGTCGTGGATCATCAGATCCAGCACCACCGACACGTCGTTGGCGCGGTCGGGGTTGGGGCTGTGGCGGCGGGCTTCCAGCACCACCACCTCTTCATTAGCCACCACCTTCACCAGCTCGCGGAAGGCGGGGTTGAAGCGCTCGATGTGGCCCACCTGCAGCAAGCGTCCGGCCTGTTCAGCGGCAGCGCTCAGTTCAGTCGCTTCGTCCTGAGTTGCGGCAATCGGCTTCTCGATCAGCACGTGCACGCCAGCCTTGAAGCAGGCCATGCCCACCCGGTGGTGCAGCAGGGTGGGCACGGCGATGCACACCGCCTCCACCTCGCCGAGCATCTCCTCATAGCTGGCGAACCAGCGGCAGCCGAACTGCTCAACCGCCAGCCGCCCGCGATCGGGATCGGGATCGGCCACGCCCACCAGCTCGGCGTCGCGCAGCAGGCTCAACACCCGGGCGTGGTGCCAGCCCATGTTGCCGATTCCAATCACTCCAACGCGAACCGGCTGCA
>JBEDHJ010000130.1:0-5280 GCA_041174205.1 Cyanobacteriota bacterium
GGCCGCAACGGCATCGGCATCGATGGCCTCGATCTCCAGCTGCAGGATCCGGTGAGCGTGCACTACCGCCAGGAGCTGCGCGGCGCGGGTCGTGTGGTGCGCTGCCACGACGGCACCACCCTGCCTTGAGCGGCCGCTCCGGGCTGTTCGCCTACGGTTCTGCTCACTGATCACCGCCGCTTGTGAGCGTCAGCGCCATCCCACAGCCTGGGCCCGAGCTCTCGATCGTGGTGCCGCTCTTCAATGAAGAAGAGAGCGTGCCGCTGCTGGTGGAGAAGCTGCTGGCGTCGTTGCGGCCCCTGGGGCGCTCGTTTGAGCTGGTGTTGGTGGACGACGGTTCCAGCGATGCCACCGCCGCAGTGTTGCGCCAGCTGGCGGAGAGCACGCCCGAGCTGGTGGCGGTGCTGCTGCGCCGCAACTACGGCCAGACCCCTGCGATGTCGGCCGGCTTCGATGCCAGCCGCGGCCGCGTGATCATCACCCTCGATGGCGATCTGCAGAACGATCCGGCCGACATCCCGATGCTGCTGGAGCAGCTGGAGCAGGGGTTTGATCTGGTGAGCGGCTGGCGCCATCAACGCCAGGACAACGCCGTGAGCCGGCTGCTGCCCAGCAAGATCGCCAACCGCCTGATCGCCCGGGTCACCGGCGTGCAATTGCACGACTACGGCTGTTCCCTCAAGGCCTACCGCCGGGAGCTGGTGGAGGACATGAACCTCTACGGCGAGCTGCATCGCTTTTTGCCGGCCCTGGCCTTCATCGAGGGCGCCCGCATCAGCGAGGTGAAGGTGAACCACAACGCCCGCCAATTCGGGCAGAGCAAATACGGGATCGATCGCACCTTCCGGGTGCTGATGGATCTGCTCACGGTGTGGTTCATGAAGCGCTTCCTCACCCGGCCGATGTACGTGTTCGGGTTTGGCGGGCTGCTGGGCATCGCCCTGGGCTCAGTGCTCAGCGCCTATCTGCTGGTGGAGAAGCTCATGGGGGCGCAGATCGGCGATCGGCCGCTGCTGCTGGTGGCTGTGTTGGCCCTGATCGCCGGGGTGCAGTTGTTCTGCTTCGGTTTGCTGGCGGAGCTCCAGATGCGCACCTACCACGAGAGCCAGGGCCGGCCCATCTATCGGGTGCGCGAAACGTTGCGAGGCGCAGGCACAGCAGCCGCCTGAACCGGCACGGGGCGTCCACGGAACGACTGCATCGCTTCGGCCGCCAGGGCCGCCACTTGGCAATCGCTGTCGCGCAGGCCGCGGCGGATCAGGGGCAGGGCATCGCGATGCCGCCAGGCTGCGCACACCTCCAGGGCCTGGCGGCGTTGCTGGCCACCGGCCAGGAACTGTTGCTCCAACTGGGCGAGCAGCTGTCGGCGGCCGCGCACGTCGGCGGCGGCAGGAAGGCTGAGGTTGGCGGGCTGGGCAGCGGCTTGCGCGGGCGCCTCCTCCCGCCGGGTCACCAGCTCCATGCGGCTGCGGTTGAGGGCGGCCACCGCGGAGGCATCGGTGGAGCGCAGGATCTTCGGCCGCGGCCGGCCCAGCAGCCAGCAGGCCGCGATCACGGCGGCAATCGCTGCTCCGGAGAGGGCCTGAGTCATGGCGGGCGACGGGTCTGAACTTTTATGTCGCCCCTTCGGCCGCCGAACAGCAGTTCCGAAGGGGCTCCTTACAGTGCCGAACGGTAGCTGTATTGGCCCACGCTGATGACCGGAGACTTCGTCGCCGCCTGGATGCCCTCGGTATTCGTGCCCATTGTCGGGATCCTGGCTCCTGCGGTGGCCATGGCCCTGCTGTTCAACGTGATCGAAGCCCGCGACTGAGCCGTCGCCGCTTCATCGCCGCCAACCACCTTCATTCCACCGATGACCGTGACCCCCGTGGCCGACCCCTGCGTCGGCAATCTGGCCACCCCCGTCAACAGCAGCTACTTCAGCCGCGCTTTCCTGAGCGCGCTGCCGGCCTATCGCCCCTCCCTCTCCCCGAACCGTCGCGGTCTGGAAGTGGGCATGGCCCATGGCTTCTTTCTCTACGGCCCGTTTGCGATTACAGGCCCGCTGCGCGCCACCGAATACGCCAGCACCGCTGGTCTGCTGGCCGCTGTGGGTCTGGTGTCGATCCTCACCGTCTGCCTGTCGATCTACGGCACCGCCGGCCGCGGCCCCAGCGTGCAACCCGCTGACGCCACCATCGACAACCCCCCTGCCGATCTGTTCACCAAGGCTGGCTGGGCCGAATTCGCCAGTGGCTTCTGGCTCGGCGGTTGCGGCGGCGCTGCTTTCGCCTGGTTCCTGGCCGGCACCAGCATCGTGTCTCCCCTGGTGAAGATCGCCGGTGGTGTGTGGAGCGTCGGCTGAGTCCGTCTCCTGATCCAGCCCTCACGAGCTGATTGGAAAGCCCCGCCTCGGCGGGGCTTTTTTCGTTAAAGTTTTTGGGTTCCGTCAGCAGTGATGTGGCTTCTGTGCGGCGCTTGCGCCTCCCGGCAGCCGAATGCATCGCCGGTTGACATCAATCCCCCAAGGAGGAGGTGCCCGTGAGTCACAGTTGTTCCATGCAGGGTCTGCTGATCGCGGAGAACGCCGGCTGATTACGGCGCCTGATTCCTAGATCATTCGGTTCCGCGCCATAGCGGACCCGGCGAGAGCCCCCGGAGAGCCAGCGTTACTGTGCCCTTCGGGGGCATCGTTTTGGCACAGCTCCAGGCCGTTGCTCCAGCGCTGGCAGCTCCAGCCGGCGGCGCGGGCCTGGCGCAGCAGCTCTTGCTGGCGACCCCGTGAGGAGCCCCAGCCGGGATCCTTCGGATTGAGCAGCAGCGCATCGAGCTGATCGAGGCGTGTTGTGTCGCGGCGGCTGCGGGGGAAGCTCACCTGCTGCCGCTGGCTGAGCTGGGGCACCAAATAGCTGGTGGTGCTCAGTCGCGCTTGGGGCGGAACCGCTGCGATCGCCTCCTGGATGGCCGGCAGCTGCTCCACCCGCTCCAGGTAGGGACCAGTGAAGAACCAGGGTTTGGCCAGGGCGGCCCAGCACACCACGCTCCAGCCGAAGCGCCGCCAGGGCACGGGCTGCCGCGGCTGCAGGGCCAGGCCATCGATGGCGGCCACCACGGCGATCACCGCCACCGGCAGGCTGTAGTGGTGCACCAGGGTGCGCTGGGGCGCTTCCTCCGAGAGCACATTCACCACCACCAGCGGGATGGCCCCCGCCAAGACCGGCAGCGAGACGCGCCGCCAGAACGGCGCCACGGCCACGCTGATCAGCAGCAGATAGACCAGCCCGCCGGCCCAGTCCACGTGGTGGAGCAGCAGATCCGGCCGGGCGATCAGGTTCACCAACACCTGATCGAGGCTGTCGCCCAGATAGGAGAACAGAGCCCCAGCCGCCTTGGGGCCGGCGTCGTTGCCCTTGAGCAGCGGATAGAGCCAGCGGTTGAGCAGCGCCAACCATCCCAGGGCCAGGCCGACGGCTGCGCCGGCCCAGATCCAGCGGCGCCGCAGGGCCTGCTCCAGGCCGAGACCCGCTACCACCAGCACCAGGCCATCGCGGCAGCCCAGCAGCAACAGCAAAAGGCCAAACCACAGCCAGGGGCGATTGGCGCGGCTGGCCCAGTAGCAACCGGCCAGGGCTGGCATCACCCACACCTCGGGGTGGAAATCAAACAGGTTGGCGTTGAACACCACCGGCTGCAGCCACCAGAGGCCGCAGGCCAGCCAGCACAGCCGGTTGCTTAGCCCCGCCTGACGGCCCACCCACCACAGCGGCAGGGCCGTGAAGCTGAGGGCCGCGGCCTGGCTGGCCAGCAGCCACTGCACGCTTCCAAACAGGCGATAGGGGAGTGCTGCGCCGTAGAGGGCCCAGGCGCCGTGGTCCGCCAGGATGTGCACCCCCTCCATCGAGGAAACCGGCGGCAGGCCGCGGCTCACCAGCCAGATCCACTGGTCGAACAGGCCCAGGTCGTAGGCGTTGCTCTGAAGCAGGGCGTGGCGGGCGGCGGCGCAGAGCCACAGCAGCAGGAACACGGCCGCCGCCGTGAGGGAGAGGTTGCGGGGCGGCAGCGTTGAGGATTGAGGCATCGACTGGCGTGCAGGGCCCGAGCTTCCCATAGGCTGCCTGCGCCGGCCATCGAGCGCTGTGGCACTGCAAGCAAGGCTGGCCGAACTGGGCCGCTATGGCGGCGTGGGGGTTGTGGCGGCCGGCCTGCACGCCCTGATCTTGCTTGGGGGCGAGCGCCTGGGGGCGCCGCTGCCGCTGGCCAACCTGCTGGGCTTCCTCACCGCCTCGCTCTGGGGCTATCTCGCCCACGCCCTGTTCACCTTCCGGGAGCACACCGGCGGTGCCCCATTTCCGCGGCGCTGGTTGCTGATCCAGACCAGCTTCAACGTGGTGGTGAGCTTGCTGCTGCCGCTGGCGCTGGGCCCTTGGGCGCGCAGTGCCAGCGCCACCGTGGTGATGGTGTTCACCCCAACGGCCATCAACTACGTGCTCTGGTCGCTGGCGGCGCGGCACAGCCGTCAGCGCCGGGCTTCCGTGGCCGGGGGCGAGCCCGTGCAGTTTCACGCCGACGACCTCGGCCTGCATCCGGCGGTGAACGAGGCGATCTGCGCCTTGCACGATGCCGGCGCCCTCGATTCCGCCAGCGTGCTGGTGACGGCCCCGGCGGTTGATTGGGCGCAGCAGGCCTGCGCGGAGCGACCGGCTCTGGAGTTGGCTCTGCATTTGTGTCTCAGTGAGGGGCTGCCGGCGGCTGATCCGGCGTTGATTCCGGATCTGCTCGATGCCGAGGGACGCCTGGCCATGGGCTTTGGCCGCTTGCTGCTCTGGGGGCTTCTGCCCGAGGGCTGGCGTCGGCGCCTGGAGCGGCAGCTCGCCCTGGAGATCACCGCTCAGATCGAGGCCTTCCGTCGTCTGTTCCCCGATCGGCCCCTGCGGCTGGATGGCCATCAACACATCCATCTCCTGCCGTTGGTGTGGCGGCAACTGCGCGGCCTGCCGCCTTCGCAGATGCCGGTGTGGATCCGCAGCCTGCGCGAACCCTGGCCGTGGCAGGGGATTCCAGCGACGCTGTGGTGCAGCAGCGTGCAGGGGCTGGGGCCGCTGAAGTGGCTGCTGCTGCAGGGGCTCAACCGTGGCCGGGCGGCTGAGCTGCAGCGGCGCGGGATCGCCACCAACGCAGGCTTTTGCGGGGTGCTGTTCACCGGCTGCATGGATGCTCCGGTGCTTGCCGCTGCCCACACCCTCTTGAAGGGGCGCGGCGGCTTGGTGCTGGCCCATCCCAGTGGCGCCTTGCCGCCGC
>JBEDHJ010000131.1:0-8862 GCA_041174205.1 Cyanobacteriota bacterium
TGCGCTTCTGGCGACTGGAGAGTTGGCGCCAGCAGGATTCCGATCCGGCGGCGGATCTGCCCTTGTTGGCGCTGATCTGGTTGGTGTTGATGGTGGCCTTCTTCTCGGCGGCGGCCACCAAGCTGCCCGGCTACATCCTGCCGGTTCTGCCTGCCGGTGCCCTTTTGGTGAGCCTGCTGTTTGCACCATTGACGCCCGCTCCAGCGATGGGTCTTGGCGTGCGCATCAGCGGTTGGGTCAATGCCAGCGTGTTGGCACTGATGGCCCTGGCGGCTGTGATGGCTCCCCGCTGGCTGGCAGACGATCCCTCCTATCCCGACTTCGCATCCGCCATCAGCCACTCGGGGCTGCCTCTGTTGCTGGCGCTTCCCTTGGCTGCGGCAGCGCTGGCATTGCTGCTCCAGCTTCAACGTGGCCCGAACAGATTGCGCTGGCTCTGGCTCCCCAACGCGGCTGGTGTGGCTGCTGCCCTGGCGCTGGTGTTGCCCGTGGTCGTTCCTCTGATTGATCGCGAACGGCAGCTGCCCATCCGTGAGCTGGCCAGGCTGGCTGGTGATCAGGCCCAGCCTGGTGAGCCCCTAGTGGTCGTGGGATACAAGCGCTACAGCGTTGTGTACTACAGCGGTCATCCGGTGCTGTTCGTAACCTCAGCCCGCAAAGCGCTTCGGCTTCTGGCGGAGCACCATCAGAGCCCCAACAACGTGCTGCTCTTGGGTAGTGACTCGGAGCTGTTGGACTTTGGTGTCGGACCGGGGGACGGCACGCCCCTAGGCCGCCGTGATGCCCACCGGCTGCTGCGCTTGCCGCTGCCGGAACTGAATCGTCTGACGAGGACTTGATGGGAACCCTGAAGGCTGTGGCCCGCGACTGGTTTCGGGCCCTAGGCGCCTGGCGGCTCGCCTTCGCCCTGCTCACCGCAGCAGCACTGGCCTGGGCGGGCCCGCAATTGGCTGAGCAACGCCATCCCAGCTTCGATCTCGCCGTGCTGCGCAGCGTGCATGAGGTGATCCCCGAACCGATCGGCGCTCTGCTGGTGCGGGTCTACCAGGCCAGTGGTGTCCATCTCACCGCCGTGCTGGTGCTGGCTGTGTTGATCTTCCTGGCGCTGAAACGCTTCTGGGCTGAGCTGCTCTGTCTGATGGTGGGAACGGGAGGCATCCTCCTGATCGTTGACCGCTGGCTCAAGCCCTTGTTTGATCGGCGTCGGCCTGTGGGGCGGTTGCTGGAGGACATCAGCGGCCGCAGCTTTCCCAGCGGTCACGCAGCCGGATCGGTGGTGTTCTATTTCCTCACCTGCTGCCTGCTCTCCGCCCACTACCCCCGTCTGCGGAAGCCTCTGTTTGCATTGTCGTCCTGTTGGGTGGCTCTGGTGTGGCTGAGCACCCTCTATTGCCGCGCCCACTGGCTAACCGACATCGCCGCTGGTGCTGCTGTGGGTTATGTGTGGCTCAGCTTCTGCCTGGCGGGTTTCACCGTCTGGGAGCGGCACTCCCGTTCTTCCCTCTCCTCTGGCACCCATGGCTGATGTTGCGGTCACGCTCGCGGATCTGCGCGGTCTGCGCACCGCTCCTCAGCTTGAGAGCGCTCAGCGGGAAGCCCTTCGTGCCGAGCTGCAGCCGCATCTCCAGCGCTGCGAGTGGTTCACGATTGGCGTGATGGCTGCTTCCGCAGCCGAGGCCGTTGCGGCCCTGCGGGCAGCCGAAACCGCGCTGCAGTGGCAGCCCCTGGAGTTTGATCCCGCCGGGGAAGCTCTGGGCAGCATCGAAGGGCCCGTGTTCCTCAAGGGCAATCAAAACAGCGGCCGCTTCCTGGTGCGCCGTGAAACCGGTCTCGGTGAAGGGATGCTGATCACGGGCCACAGCCCTGTGGATCCCGAGGCTGAGGACACTTGGGGCCCGCTGCCGCTCAACACCTTCAGCGCCTGAACGCGACGACTGATCACGACTTGCGCGGTCGTGTCCAGCCCGGGCGCGCCGATCTCTAGGCTTGGCGGCTGTACTTCGGCGGCCCAGCGCTGCCTCCTTCCGCTTCCGATGGCCGCTTCCCAACTGCGCATTGCCTCCCGCCGCAGCCAGCTGGCCATGGTGCAGACCCACTGGGTGCGCGATGAGCTGGCCAAGGCCCACGCGGGTTTGGAGATCACCATCGAGGCGATGGCCACCCAGGGCGACAAGATCCTCGATGTGGCTCTGGCCAAGATCGGCGACAAGGGCCTCTTCACCAAGGAGCTTGAAGCTCAGATGCTGGTGGACCGGGCCGATATCGCCGTCCATAGCCTGAAAGATCTGCCCACCAACCTGCCGGAGGGCCTGATGCTGGGCTGCATTACCGAGCGGGAAGACCCTGCCGATGCCCTGGTGGTGCACAAGAAGCACAAGGACAAGACCCTGGCCACCCTGCCGGACGGGTCCGTGGTGGGCACCAGCTCCCTGCGCCGCCTGGCCCAGCTGCGCCATCACTACCCGCATCTCACCTTCAAGGACGTGCGGGGCAATGTGATCACCCGCCTCGAGAAGCTGGATTCAGGCGAGTTCGATTGCCTGATCCTGGCCGCCGCCGGCCTGGGTCGCCTGGGCCTGGGCGATCGCATCCATGAACTGATTGATCCTTCGATCTCCCTGCACGCTGTCGGCCAGGGCGCCCTGGGGATCGAATGCCGCGAAGGCGATGCGGCTGTGCTGGAGCAGATCAAGGTGCTCGAGCATCTGCCCACTGCTCGCCGCTGCCTGGCGGAGCGTGCCTTCCTGCGGGAACTGGAGGGCGGCTGCCAGGTGCCCATCGGCGTCAACACCCGCTTTGAGGGTGACGAGCTGGTGCTGACCGGCATGGTCGCCAGCCTCGATGGCCAGCGCTTGATCCGTGATGAGGCCCGCGGCGATCAGAACGATCCCGAAGCCATCGGCATCGCCCTCGCCCACAGCTTGCGGGCCCAGGGTGCTGGCGAGATCCTGGAGGAGATCTTTGCCACCGTCCGGCCTGAGGCCTGATTCAGCTGCCGCTGGGGCATCAGCTGAGCCCCGCGCTCTGCCCTTCCAGTGGAGCCTGCTCGCCTGGGCTGCCCTGGTGGGAGGGCTTACGGGATTGGCGGTGGTGGGTTTCCACTTTCTGCTGGGCTTCATCAATAACTTTCTCTATGGACCGGTGGTGGAGGGCCTGATCGGCCTGTTCAGTGCCGCACCACCGGAACCCCCACCTCTGCCTGAGCCGCCGCCGTCCCCGGGCACACCGCTCGGTGCCTTGTTGCAGATCGGACTAGGGGGGCTGGCATTCCTGCCCGCTCCGCCCCCACCGCCCGATCCCATTCCGTTGCCGGGTGATCCTGTGCCCCTTTGGCTGTCCGCCTGGCCTGTGGTGCTCGTGCCTCTGTTGGGCGGGCTGATTGTTGGTGCGCTGCGCCAACTTGGCCGTGACCTCGGGCCCAGCCTCCCCAGCCTGATGGCGATGGCCGATGGCAGCGTGCAGGCGGCTCCCAAGCTTCCCTTCCTGCGCTTACTCACCGCTTCCCTCAGCCTGGGCAGCGGCGCCTCCCTCGGTCCGGAAGGGCCGAGCGTCGAAAGTGGCGGCAACATCGGTCTGTGGGTGGCTGGCAAGGGTGGTCTCTCGCCCGATTCCCAGAAGGCTCTGGTGGCTGCTGGTGTGGCGGCCGGCCTTGCGGCCGGCTTCAAGGCCCCGATCGCTGGGCTGTTCTTCGCTTTTGAAGGCAGTTACAGCACGATTCCGGGTCGACCCAGCGTGCGGGCCGTGCTCGTTGCCGCGGTGGCTTCGTCACTGGTGACGCAACTGTCCCTCGGCGATGAACCGATTTTTCGCCTTCCTGCCTATGAGGTGCGTTCCCCACTGGAGCTGCCGCTCTATCTGGGCCTGGGGCTGGTGGCCAGCGGTATGTCTTTGGCCTTGCTCAACCTGCTGGCGGCCGGACGCAGCGAGCGCGTGCAACGCCAGCTTCGGCGCCTACCGGCCTGCGTGGTTACCGGTCTTGGGGGCCTCGCTGTCGGCTTGATGGCCCTGGGGTTCCCTCAAGTGTTGGGGGTCGGATACGACACCATCGGTGCGCTGCTGGGCCGCGATGGTGGCATCGCCTTGGTGAGCCTGTTGGGCCTGTTGGCCGTGAAGCTGTTGGCTACGGGCCTCAGCAGCGCCACCGGCTTTGTGGGCGGTGGCTTCGCGCCATCGCTGTTTCTTGGGGCCGTACTCGGCAATGTCTACGGCCAGTTGCTTGGGGAAAGTGGATTGAACTTGCCGGTTGCTGAGCCACCGGCCTACGCGATGGTGGGAATGGCTGCAGTGCTGGCGGGCAGTGCCAGGGCGCCCCTCACCGCCCTGTTGCTGCTGTTTGAGCTCACCCACGACATCCGCATCGTGTTGCCGTTGATGGCGGCTGCTGGCTTGAGTGCCTTGCTCGTGGAGCGCTGGAAGGGCATGGCCGATCCCGGCCTGCTTGGCCCCGATCTACCGGAAGAGCAGCGCCGGGCCCGCCTGGCCTCCATCGCTGTGATCGAGGCCCTCGAGCCGGAATCGCCGTTGGTGCTCCCGGGCACGACAACGGCAGCGGCAGCCTTGGAGCAGCTGCTCGATGCCCACGGCCATTGCCTGGTCGTGGAGGATGACGGTTGGGTGCTGGCGCTGGTGACCCTGGAGGATCTGCAGCGGCCCATTTCTGCAGGGCTGAGTGAGCAACCTCTGCGGGATTGCCGACGTTCTGATCTGCTGTGGCTGTCCGCCGAAGCCAACCTGTCTCAGCTGGAGGATCAGCTCCAGCCCAATGGCTTGCGGCAAGTGCCGGTGTTTCGTCTTGAAGATCAGGCCCTGCCCAAATTGCCCGTCGGCATTCCTGGCTCGGGCCTTCCGCTCACGGCGCTCCAGGGCCTGGCCAGCCGGGATGGCATGGCCCGCGCCCTGGCGCGTTCAGCCGCTCAGTTGACCAGCTTGCGATCGATGATCTCCATGTAGGGGGCTTCGCAGTCCTTGTTGAATCACTGGCAGGCAAGGCTCAGGAGCAGTTCTGGGTCCTTAAGGAAGGTTCTGCAGCCTTTCAGCCCCTGTTTGGGCATGAAAGATCCTTTTTAAGAACACTTGCTTCTGCCGAATTGAGGGCGCGCCACCCTCTGTGGAGAGCTTTTAGAAGGTCAGATTCAACCGGTCATGGCCCCCTCCTCCCAGACGCAGCACCTGATGAAATGGATGGGATTCAGGGATGTGGCCTTCTGGAGATGTCGGGCCAACAGGGCCCCAGTTCGTTCCTGCTGGGCACTCATTAACTTTATGCCAGTGGCTGATTCTCCCTAAGGCGCCGGACTTCTGAGCTTCTTGGATGCCCTGTGCGATGTAAAGAAAAACATGATTAGGTGGCCAGAGCAATCGCTGTGGCTACGTTGAATCTGAATATTTACGCATTATGACCATTAAATCTTTGCTGGCAACAGTCGCTACTGGAGTACTTGTTGGTGTTGGGACCGGATCGGCTTGGTCTGGTGAGTCGGGTCAGCAGCCTGTAAGGGAAGTTCCAGATTCAGTGATCAACGCTCAAAGGGCTGATTTGTTGCAAGCGGCTTCTGGAGCTCATTCTGGTCCTCAGTCGCCGCGTGATCTCGACAGGGCTGGGGGTACCAACCCCATTGTTTTTGGTTCTGCTCCAAATCGGAAAACAATGAATTTGTGCAATATCCATTTGCACGAAGCCGCAGAGCATCGTGGCGGTGAGTTTACGACCTATGTTGGCAACGGTAATGGTCGAGGTTATGGGACGGGCTATCGCTATAACGGGGTCTTAAGCGCTTCTGAGCTCAAGCCATTGTCGGATAAGGCTGGGCATGCAGTCCTTCAGCCGGGCACGACTATTGAAGTTCACTTTGTTCACAGCACGGCGCATGTTGGACCTGGGCCGACGCTGGCTTCTTGCCTCAGCAAAGAGAACGGCAATCCACAGTTGAGGGTTGAGACTGTTGTTGCTGTTCTCGTTAACGACCCTGGCGCGGCTGACTTTGTGAGAATGACTCACCTTGAGTCGGTGAATGGGTATAGCGCAGCGCCAAACATCCCGGATAATCTTGGTCGGCCTATTAACTACTCCGGCTCTACCACTGGGCCCTCATTTAATACTGTGCCATCGCCTCTTCAGGTGACCTGGAGTGTTAGGCCGAAGGTGGTTAAGGTCAATGCTGTCTCAGTGAATAAGTGGATGAGATCTAACCCGTTCAAGGAGGATCATGCCCATGGGGTGCGCAATCTTGTGACCGATCCTGTTTTGCTTTCGCCGATTCTTGCGGCTGAGTAGGTGCTGTAAAAGCAGTTCGTTGCAGTAAGGCCTGAGCGATTTTTCGGGGGGTGCCTTCGCAGAATCGCTCTCCTCAAGGCGACCGCCTCTTTGAAAGACGTTATTCCTAGGTCTGCTATGAGAGCTTGGATATCTCATGGCCAAGCCCTCGTGGGGTGCCAACAATTTTCTGGATTGTGAGGGCACAAGCAGGAAGCCCCCACCCGCTCCTCGCGGAACGGATGGGGGCCGTTATCGAGAGTGAAGGCCCAGATTACGCTCTGGGCCTTCACTCTGACGACTTGGTTCAGTTGACCAGTTTGGGGTCGATGACCTCCATGTAGCGGGCTTCGCACTCCTTGATGATCTTCACGGCTTCGGCCGAATCGAAAAAGCCGTTCACGCGGCAGGTGCCGGGCTTCTTCAGATCCTTGTAGTGCTCCCAGTAGTACTGGGTTTCCTTCAGCCAATGGTCGCCCAGCTGGGTGTAGCTGGTGATGTGATCCATGCGCTTGTCATCGGCGAGCACGGCGATCACCTTGTCGTCGACTTCACCGCCGTCGTCGAATTTCATGATGCCGATGATGCGGGCCTCCACCAGGGAGCCGGGCACCAGGGGCTCGGTGACACCCACGATTTCGATGTCGAGCGGGTCGCCGTCTTCGTCCCAGGTGCGGGGAATGCAGCCGTAGGCGAAGGGGTAGGCCAGCGAGGAGTAGCCCACGCGATCCAGCTTGAGGTGGCCGGTTTCGGTGATCAGCTCGTACTTATTGATCGTGTTGCTGTTGAGCTCCACGATCGTGTTGAGGCGCAGCTCGGCTTCATCGGCGAAGGCCGGCAGCACGTGCAGCAGGTTGAGCATCGTGCGGCTCGGGGCGTGGTCGATGTTCGCCATCAGGGCAGCGGCAAGGGATGTGGGCGGCATCCTACGGATGGCACTCAGCGCGCCAGTCGCTCCAGCTTCTGGCGGAGGTAGCGCCCGAAGGCGTCGTGGCTCAGCGGCCGGCCGCTCACCTGCTCCACCAGCTCGGCGGCATTGACGCTGCGCCCCAGGGGGTAGACCCGCTGCTGCAGCCATTGACCCAGGTGTTGATCCTCCCCGGCCCGGAGGATCTCCTCGATGGAACCCAGTTCCGCCTCAAGGCTTTCGCTCAGCTGGGCGCTGATCAGATGTCCCAGTACGTAGGAGGGGAAGTAGCCGAAGAGGCCTTCACTCCAGTGCACGTCCTGCAGGCAGCCGTCGGCATCGTTGGTTGGTCTGACCCCCAGCAGCTCCTGCATGCCGTTGTTCCAGGCCTGGGGCAATTCCGTTACGGGCATGCCGCCTTCCAGCAGGGCCAGCTCCAGTTCGTAGCGCAGCAGCACATGCAGCCCGTAGCTCACTTCATCGGCTTCAACGCGGGTGAGGCCAGCGCGGATCGGGTTGATGTCGCGCCAGAAGCCACCGGCGCTGCCCCAGGGGTCGCGGCCAAGGGCGGCGCTGAAGCGCGGATGCCAGCGTTCCGCCATAGCCAGGCTGCGGCCGAGCCTGTTTTCGTAGAAGAGACTTTGGCTTTCGTGCACCGCCATTGAGGTGGCCTCACCTAGAGGCCAGGGAAACCAGTGCTCGCCGCTGCGGGGTAGACCTTGCTCGTAGAGGCTGTGGCCCCACTCGTGAGCTGTGGCCAGGAAGGCGGAGAAGGGCTGACCGCTCACCACCCGGGTGGTGATCCGGAAGTCGTCAGGTCCGAGGGTGCAGGAGAAGGGATGGGGGGAGCGGGCCCGCTGGCAGCGCTCCGGGTTGTAGCCCCAGCCCTGGAGCAACTCGGCGCACAGCGCCTCCTGCTGGCTCTCGCTCAGATCCCAGGATTCACGGCTGCCGCTGGGCAGGCTTTGGGCTTGCTCGAGCAGAGGTGGCAGCAGCTGGCGCAGCGGCAGCAGCCATTGCGCCAGCTGCTGCTTGCTGATGTCGGGTTCAAACGGTTGGGCCAGGATTTCCCAGGGGCTGCGAGGGAGGCCATCGCTCTGGGCTTCCACCGGGGCTAATTGGTTGGCCTGCTCGAGCCGCAGCTTGATCAGTTGCTCGAGGGCAGGCGCAAACAGCTGGAAATCCCTCTGCTGTTTGGCGTCCTGCCAACAGCTGTAGCCCTGGGCCTGGGCTTGGGCCAGGGCGCCAACGAGCGCCGGGTCGAGGCGGCATTGCCGTTCCAGTTCGCGCTTGAGCAGCCTGAGGTTGTGGCGCTGCTCCTGGGATGCATCCGCCGGCAGGCTTGCTTCCGCGTCCGCGAGCAAGTCCTGATAGGTGGGGCTGGTCTGGCGCTCGTGCAGTTGCTGGGCCAGCAGGGCCAGCTGTTCGCCGCGCCAGCTAGCCGCCGCCGACGGCATGGCGGTGTTCTGGTCGAAGTAGAGCGTGCTTTGGATCCCGCCCAGCAGTTGGGTGGTGTGCAGGTGCTGGCGCAGCTGCTGCCAGGCCGCGGTTGTGGTGGTGCCCATCAGCTCCAGTGCAGTTCCATCGGCACGGCGCCCTCGAGACTCAGTTTCACGGGGCAGTTGTCCCCGGCTCGTTGCAGCAGAGCTCGTTGTTGGCTGTCCAGGTGGGCCGGCAGGGTGATCCAGACGCGCAGCAGGGC
>JBEDHJ010000132.1:0-9925 GCA_041174205.1 Cyanobacteriota bacterium
GCCCGTTACTGGGGCAATGGCGGTGGCCGCGGCTGGGGGAACGGTGGCGGTTGGCGCAACGGCGGCTGGGGCAACGGCGGCCGCTACTACGGCGGCTACGGCGGCGGCGTTAACGTGAATCTGGGTTGGCCTAACGGTGGCTGGGGCAACGGCGGCTGGGGCAACGTGCTGCCCGGCAGCTTCATCAACTGGTGATCAGCAGCACAGCCGAAGCGGCTCAGGCCATGGATCTGAGCCGCTTCGGGCCGATCGGCCTGGTGGTGGTGCAATCCACCTCCCTCTGCAACCTCGACTGCGACTACTGCTACCTGCCCGACCGGCAGAAGCGAAGAGTCTTTGATCTGCAGTTGCTGCCCGTGCTGCTGCAACGCATCCTCGAGAGCCCCTTCTGCGGGCCCCAGCTTTCATTGGTGTGGCACGCCGGCGAGCCCCTCACCCTCCCCTGCAGCTACTACGACGAGGCCACGGCGATCATCAGGCGCTGTGTGCGCGAGTACGCCTCCGACCAGGTGGTGATCGAGCAACACGTGCAGACCAACGGTACGTTGATCAACGACGACTGGTGTGCGTGCTTTCAGCGCAACGGCATCGTCGTGGGCGTGAGTGTGGATGGTCCGGAGCCGATCCACGACGCCCATCGCCGCTTCCGCAACGGCAACCCCTCCCATCACCTCACCATGCGGGGCATCGAGGCGCTGCAGCGCCACGGCATCCCCTGCCATGTGATCGCTGTGGTGACCGCCGCGGCCATGGAGCAACCCGAAGCGATGTATCGCTTCTTCCGCGACCACGGCATCAGCGCCGTGGGCTTCAACGTGGAGGAGCAGGAGGGCGTGCACACCAGCTCCTCCATGCAGGGCGGCGAACAGGAGGAGCGCTACCGCCAGTTCCTCAGCCGCTTCTGGGAGATGAGCGAAGCGGATGGTCACCCGCTGGTGCTGCGGGAGTTTCAGCAGGTGATCGACCTGATCCAGCGCAACCGCCGCCTCAATCAAAACGAGCTCAACCGGCCCTACTCGATCCTCAGCGTGGATTGGCAGGGCAACTTCTCCACCTTCGATCCCGAGCTGCTCTCGGTGAGCAGTGAGCGCTACGGCAGCTTCAACCTGGGCAACCTCCGCGACACCAGCCTCGTGGAGGCAGCCAACAGCCCCCGCTTCCAGCAGCTCTGGCGCGATGTGACTTCAGGCATGGAGCGCTGCCAGAGCAGCTGCGACTACTACGGCCTCTGCGGCGGTGGCATGGGCAGCAACAAGTTTTGGGAGCACGGCACGCTCGATTGCAGCGAGACCAGCGCCTGCCGCTTCCGCACCCAGATCCCCGTGCAGGTGCTGCTGGATCGCTTCGAATCAGGTCCGCCCACCAGCCCTTAGGTGCCCCTCCCGATCGATCTGCTGATCCGGCTGCTGCTGTTGGCAGGGCTTGGGGCTGCTTGCGTGGTGATCCTGCAGCCCTTCGCCGACATCCTGATCTGGGCCGCGTTGCTGGCGGTGATTCTCAAGCCGATCCAGCTCTGGTTGATGCAGCAGCTGCGGCTCAACCGCTGGGCATCGGCAACTCTGATCGTGGTGATGGGCTTGGTGGTGCTGCTCGGGCCGGTGGGGGCGCTCGCGGCTGCGCTACTGGGGAACATCAGCGACCTGCTGGAGCTGGTTCGCCATGGCCGGCATGGTCTGCCGGATCCACCGCAGACGCTGCTGATGATTCCCCTGATCGGACCGGCGCTGAAACCAGTTTGGCACTCGCTGATCAGCGATCTACACACCCTGATCCGCAGCCATGCCGACACGCTCACCACCATGAGCACCCGGGTGCTGGAAACCACCCTGGCCAAGGGGCTGGGCTTCCTCAAACTGCTGGTGAGCCTGGTGGTGGCGGCCCTGATGCTGGTGCGTTCTGAAGAGCTCTTGCAACGGCTGGATCGGTTCCTGCAGCGACTGGTGCCTGAGCACTCCGACGCAGTGCAGCGGATCACCACCACCACGATGCGCAACGTCTCCCGCGGGGTGGTGGGAGTGGCCTTTCTGCAGGCGCTGTTGATCGGGCTGGGGTTGATCGTGGCCGGGGTGCCCTGGGCCGGCTTGCTCACGGTGCTGGCGCTGATCCTCTGCCTCGTGCAAATCGGGGCCTTACCCGTGGTGATCGTGGCGCTGCTGCTGGCCTGGAGCCATCTGGCACCGCTGGTGGCGCTGCTGCTCACCCTCTGGCTCATTCCCGCCACCCTGCTCGAACATCTGCTCAAGCCCTTGCTGATGGCCCGAGGTCTCCCGGTGCCGATGCTGGTGATCCTGGTGGGGGTGCTGGGCGGCACGCTGCAAGGCGGCATGGCCGGGCTTTTCCTGGGGCCGGTGCTGCTGTCCCTGGGCTATCACTTTGTGCGGTTGTGGGTCGGTACGCCGCCCCCGTCCACGCTCTGAGCTGATGCCCCAACCCGGTCTGTGTCCATGACCCACGCCGATCGCCGCCAACGCCTCCACGAACTGGTGGTGGCCCTGATCAGCCAGCAAAAGGAGCTGGACCTCCTCGACGGTGACCAAAGCGGCACGCTCGCCGCCGCCCAGGGGAACCCCGCCAGCTGGCTGGAACGCAACCGCCGTGTGGTGCAGCGCTACCAGGCGCTGGTGCGCTCCGCCGCCACCCTCGATGCCCTGGTGGAACAGGAGGTGGGAGATCCAGCGCCAACCAGCAAGCTCTGACAAGCTGGCGGCACCTTCAGCTGCCCCATGGCGCGCTTCGGCCTCACCGCCCTCAAATCCCTGCTGCGCGGGCGCTCCAGCCAGCAGTGGCAGGCACCGAGCGCCAGCTGGAGCAGGCCCCTAGGCCTGGGCTGGCAGAAGCCCTACACCGTTCGCTACGCCAGCAACCTCGACGACGGCCCCAACCACGGCATGCCGCTGGGGGGCTTCGGGGCCGGGTGCATCGGCCGGGCACCGGATGGCTCCTTCAACCTCTGGCACCTCGATGGCGGCGAGCACTGGTTCGGCGTGCTGCCCGACTGCCAGTTCGCCCTGTTTGAACACAACGGCACACAGAGCCGCGCCCATGCGCTAGCGGTGAAACCGGAACGCGATGCCTCCCGTCCCGATGCCGGCGCACCGCTACCGAGCTGGAGCTGGTATCCCGCCAGCACCCCCGAGCGCAGCACGGGCACCTATGCAGCCCGCTATCCCCTCAGCTGGAGCCACTACCAAGGCGTGTTCGATGCCGAGGTGAGCTGCCAGGCCTTCAGCCCGATTCTTCCCGGCAACTACCAGCAGACCAGCTATCCGCTGGCGGTGTTCGTGTGGACGCTGCACAACCCCAGCCGCAAACCCCTTGATCTCTCACTGCTGCTGAGCTGGCGCAACACCACCGGCTGGTTCACCAACACGGATGCTTCCGCGGAGGTGCACTTCCGCGACGACGGCAGCCCGGAGCACAACTACGCACCGGCGATCGGCAAGAGCGAAGGCCATCGCAACCGCTGGGTGGATGACGGCACCCTGAAGGGAGTGGTGCTGGAGGGAGACGTCTCCAACCCGGTCGCCGAAGGCGAAGGGCAATGGTGCATCGCCACCAGCGAACAACCGGGGGTGCGCATCCAGCGCTGCAGCCGCTGGAATCCCCACAGCGATGGAAGCGAGATCTGGGGCAGCTTCAGCGCCGATGGCTCCATCCCGGAGAGCAACAACGACCGCCGCAGCGGCCAGAACGATCCCGCCAGCGCCGCCCTGGCCGTGCAGTGCCGCCTCGAGCCGGGCCAGAGCATCGAGATCCCTGTGGTGATCAGTTGGGATCTACCGGTGACGGCCTTCGCCACCGGCACCAGCGCCCAGCGGCGCTACACCGATTTCTTCGGCGACAGCGCCCGCAACGCCGCCGCCATCGCCGCCGAAGGCCTGCGCGATTGGCGTCGTTGGCGCGAGCAGATCGAGGCCTGGCAGCAGCCGGTGCTGGAGCGCAGCGATCTGCCTGAGCCGCTGCGGATGGCTCTGTTCAACGAGCTCTACGACCTCTGCAGCGGCGGCAGCCTCTGGAGCGCGGCCACCCGGGAAGATCCCGTGGGCCGCTTCGGCGTGCTCGAGTGCCTCGACTACGCCTGGTATGAAAGCCTCGATGTGCGCCTCTACGGCTCCCTGGCCCTGCTGCAGCTGTGGCCCGAGCTCGACAAGGCGGTGCTGCGCAGCTTCGCCCGCGCCATCCCAGCGGCCGATCCCAGCCCCAGGCCGATCGGCTGGTATTTCACCCAGGGCAAAGGCCGGGTGGAAGCGGCTCGCAAGGTGAAGGGCGCCACCCCTCACGATCTGGGCGCCCCCAATGAGCGCCCCTGGGATGCCACCAACTACACGGCCTATCAGGACTGCAATCTCTGGAAAGACCTGGCCAGCGACTACGTGCTGCAGGTGTGGCGCACCTACAAGCTCGCCCCCAACGGCGAAGACATCAACTTCCTGGCGGAGTGCTGGCCGGCGGCGGTGGAGGCCCTGCGCTATCTGAAAACCTTCGACGCCAACAACGACGGCCTGCCCGATAACGGCGGTGCGCCAGATCAGACCTTCGACGACTGGCCTCTCAAAGGCGTGAGCGCCTACTGCGGCGCCCTCTGGATTGCGGCGTTGGAGGCGGCCCTGGCCATTGCGCAGCAGCTGCAACTGAGCACCGGGCTCGACACCTCGGCCGAGCAGCACGAATTCAGCGGCTGGCTCGGACAATCGCGCGGCAACTTCGACAAGCTGCTCTGGAACGGCGAGTACTACGACATCGACGCCGAAAGCGGCACACCCGTGGTGATGGCCGATCAGCTCTGCGGTGATTTCTATGCCCGCCTGCTGGGGCTGCCTCCTGTGGTGAGCGAGGCCAACAGCCGCAGCACACTCAAGGCTGTGCGCGAAGCCTGCTTCGAGAAGTTCGAAGGCGGCAAGCTCGGCGTAGCCAATGGCCTGCGCCGCGACGGCACACCCCTCGACCCCAACGGCACCCACCCGCTCGAGGTGTGGACCGGCATCAACTTCGGCATCGCCAGCTACTACCGCCAGATGGGCGAAACCGACACAGCGCTGGCAATCACCAGCGCCGTGGTGCACCAGGTGTATGCCGGGGGCCTGCAATTCCGCACCCCCGAAGCAATCACAGCCGTGCACACCTTCCGCGCCTGTCACTACCTGCGCGCCATGGCCATTTGGGGCGTGTGGGCCACCCACACCAATTGGCAACCCATCCCCGGGGCGGAACGGAGCTGAGCACCAACCCAACCCAAAACCCGTACCATTAGCGGTACGGTTCAAGGCGGCTATGGGCTCGATCAGTGCCAGCGAAGCGCGTCGGCGCTTGTTTTCCTTGATCGACGAAGTGCGGGAATCCCATCAGCCCGTTGAGATTCACGGCAAACGCGGCAGTGCCGTGTTGCTTTCCGAGGACGACTGGCGTGCCATTCAGGAAACGCTGGTGCTCTGCGCGATCCCGGGGATGCGGGAGTCGATCCTTGAGGGCATGGCCACTCCTGTGGAGGAGCTCAGCGAGGACGCTGGCTGGTGAGCTGGCGTGTTCTATTTACCCGCCAGGCGCAGAAAGATGCGCGCAAACTCGCTAGCGCCTCACCCGCGTTAAAGGACAAAGCCCAACAGCTTTTGGAGCTCCTGGCGGATGATCCGTTGAGGCAACCTCCACCGTTTGAGGCCCTGGTGGGCGACTTGCGGGGCGCCTACTCAAGACGCATCAACATTCAGCATCGGCTGGTGTACGCAGTGGACAGCGAGGCAGCAGTGGTGAAGGTGCTGCGGCTATGGAGTCACTACGACTGAGCCACACCGACCCATACGCTGAGCGACAGCTCCAGAGGCCCATGGGATCCGGTTCAAGCGCTCGCTGGCTGCTGGCCTGGTTGGCCGGTGCGCTGTTGCTGCTCACACCGCTGCAGCCAGCTTGGGCCCAGGTGCATGCCCATCCCGATGAAAACGGCCAAGAGGTGGTGCGCAGCCTGGAGAGCCTGCGCGACCTCGACTACCAGAGCTGGCAGGCCGTGGCTTATCGCACAGGTCCTCCAGGTGGTCCAGTGACCCTGCGGATCGTGGGTTATCCGGGTCGGGTGCGACTGGATCACCCCACCTCCCTGATCGTGCACTCCGGCCGTGGCACCTGGGAGCTGACCGACATCACCACCGCCAACCCCAAGCTGGCGGCCGACGGCCGTGATGCCGCCGCCGAATTCGATCTGAATCCGCTGCTGGCCGATCTGCACCAGAACCGTCCCCTGCGGCTGGAGCTGCCCGGCGTGTTCGTGGAGCTGCCGGTGCCGCCCTTTGTGGTGGGGGAATGGCGGAGCCTGCCGAGCTGGCGTGAGACATGAGCAACCGCTGGCGACCGTGGATGCAGCGGGCGCTGCAGCTGGCAGCCCTCGGTAGCGGCCGCACCAGCCCCAATCCCCTGGTGGGCTGCGTGGTGCTCGATGCCGCAGGCCAACTGGTGGGCGAAGGCTTCCATCAACGGGCCGGCACGCCCCATGCCGAGGTGCATGCGTTGCGCCAGGCCGGGGAGCGCGCCCGCGGCGGCACGGCGGTGGTGACGCTGGAGCCTTGCTGTCATCACGGCCGCACACCTCCCTGCAGTGAGGCGTTGCTAACCGCCGGGGTGACCAGGGTGGTGGTGGCGATGCGCGATCCCGATCCCCGTGTGTCGGGCCAGGGCCTCGCCCAACTGCGCGAGGCTGGGGTGGAGGTGGTGGCTGAGGTGTGTGAAGCCGAAGCTCGCCACTTGAATCGGGCCTTCATCCACCGCGTGGAGCAGGGCCGGCCCCTCGGCATCCTCAAGTGGGCGATGAGCCTCGATGGCCGCACGGCCCTGCCCAATGGCTCCAGCCAATGGATCTCCGGCCCGCCGGCCCGGGCCTGGGTGCACCGGTTGCGGGCCCAGTGCGATGCGGTGATCGTGGGCGGCGGCACGGTGCGCACCGACAATCCGCTGCTCACCTCAAGGGGGCAGCGGGAGCCGGAACCGCTGCGCGTGGTGATCAGTCGCACGCTGGAGCTGCCAGCCGAAGCCCAGCTCTGGGACCAACAGCTGGCGCCAACCCTGGTGGTCCATGGCTACGACGCCCCGGCGCCCCGGCGCTTCCGTCTCGATGCACTGGGGGTGGAGCGGTTGGTGCTGGAGCGCTGCGAACCGCTGGAGCTGCTCCAAGCTCTGGGGCAACGGGGCTGCAATCAAGTGCTGTGGGAATGCGGTCCGGAGCTGGCGGCCGCAGCTGTGAGACAGGCCTGCGTGCAGCAGGTGGCGGCGGTGGTGGCACCCAAGCTGCTGGGTGGGGTCGCAGCACGCACGCCCCTGGGTGATCTGGGCCTGATGGATGTCAACCAGGCCGCGAGCTGGTCGTCATCACGGCTGGGGCAACTTGGCAACGATTGCCTGCTGGAGTTGAGCCTTTAGTTGTCGAGCTCATCCTCCACATCGCCAGCGGTGTAACGGCTGATCAGCAAGCCCATCACCATCGCCAGATACACCGTGCCTGCGATCGCCACCGTGACGCACAGCATCTGGGTTTGCGGGGTCACCGGATGGATATCGCCGTAGCCGGTGGTGGTGAGGGTGACAAAGGCGAAGTAGTTGAGCTCAACGAAGTCCACGGCCCACACCGGGCTGGAAGGATTGGCGCCGCCCCCCTGCCAACGCAGGGCTGGTCCCTCCATGGCAGCGGTCGCCGAAAAACTGCCCGGCACCACGGTCTCCAGTGCACTGAACAGCAAGCCAGCCCCCAGACCGAGAAGCAGATAACCCGCCAAGGCGCCAAACAACACCTCGCGATTAATACGGCGCTCCACGGCCAGGTTGCGGATCAAGCGCTCACAGCTCCACAACACCAACACCGTCCACACCACCAACAGCGGCACGCCAGTGCTCTTCTGGGAGAGCGGTGTGACATACCAGATCACCGACGTCGCCCAGGTGATCAGCGCTAACGCCCGATAGACCTGCATCCGCAGATGCGGCCAGCGCCCCTCCTCAATCGCAATGCCCAGGGTGCTCATCAGCACCAACGGCAGGGATAGGTAGCCAATGGTTGCCAGCTGCCGCAGGCCGTGGGGAAGCATCAGGCAAACCATCACCCCCAGACAGGTCACCAGCAGGCTGATGTAGCCGCGATGACGACGGCTCTGCAGCGACACGCGCATGGGTAAGCCGCACCGGAACTGGCGTCATTGTGAGGATCAGGAGAAGAGGGGCAACTGTTCGCTGCCGTCCTTGCTGTGGCGCCGGGAAGGGGGCGGCTCGGCAACCCAACCTGCGGGCTGCCATCCCTGTAGCAGCGGCTCGAGGGCGCGCAAGCCAGGGCCATCCTTGGCCTCGAGCCAGGGCTGTTCCAAACCTTCGGGAAGAATCACCGGCATGCGGTTGTGCAGAGGCGCCACCAGGGCATTGGGAGCCGTGGTGAGCACGCAACAGCTCTCCACCTCGCTGCCATCGGGGCCGATCCAGCGGTCCCAGATGCCCGCCAACCAGAACAGCTCCCCATCGAGACGATGAATCCGATGGCCTTTTTCATAGAAGGCATCGGCGGGCAGCAGACAGCGTCGATGCCGCCAGGCCCCGCGAAAACTGGCTTTCTCCGCCACCGTTTCGGCGCGGGCATTGAACGGCCGCGGCCCAGCCAGTGGATCCTTGCTCCATTCAGGCAGCAGCCCCCAGAGCATCAAGGCTGGTTGGAGCTGGCCATGCTCCTGCCGCAAACCCAGCACAGGATCGCCAGGAGCGATCAGCGGCCTCGGGGCGTAATAGTTCTGCAGCCCCAACGGCAACTCACCCTGCAGCCGCGGCAGCAACTGATCCAGACGAGCGGTGAGGGAATAACGACCACACACGGTGAGAACGGCTCCCGTTCGGTTCTCACCCACCACCAGGCCGGTGGGTGACCCCTAGTTTGGTGGCCATTCCGGCAGCTCGCGCATGGCCATCCGCAAGGACGACACACCGCCGAATCGCCGCTTCGGCATCGTGAATCTGGTGCTGATCGGCTTCGGGGTGTTGCTGCTTGTGAGCAGCTTCCTTCCCAATCAGGGGATGCAGCAGGTGCCGCGGGTGCCCTACTCCCTGTTTGTGAGTCAGGTGGATGACGGCAATGTGCGTCGCGCCTACATCACCCAGGAGCAAATCCGTTACGAGCTGAAGGAGCCGCCGGCGGAGGGAGCGCCCAGCGTGCTGGCCACCACGCCGATCTTTGACATGGATCTGCCGAAGCGGCTTGAGGAGCACGGCGTTGAATTCGCGGCTGCACCTCCTCAGAAACCCAGCTTCCTCACCACGGCCCTGAGCTGGATCGTGCCGCCGCTGATTTTCATCCTGGTGCTGCAGTTCTTCGCTCGCCGCTCCATGGGAGGAGCGCAGGGGGCGCTGAGCTTCACCAAGAGCAAAGCCAAGGTCTATGTGCCCGATGAGGAATCCCGGGTCACCTTCGCGGATGTGGCCGGTGTGGATGAGGCCAAGCAGGAACTCACAGAAATCGTTGACTTCCTCAAAACACCCGAGCGCTACACCGCCATTGGCGCTCGCATTCCAAAAGGCGTGCTGCTGGTGGGCCCTCCTGGCACCGGCAAAACCTTGCTGTCCAAAGCCGTAGCCGGGGAAGCCGGTGTTCCCTTCTTCATCATCAGCGGCTCGGAATTTGTGGAGCTGTTCGTGGGCGCCGGTGCCGCCCGCGTGCGCGATCTGTTTGAAGAAGCCAAAAAGAAGGCCCCTTGCATCATCTTCATCGACGAACTCGATGCCATCGGCAAGAGCCGTGCCGGCTCGATGGGTGTTGTCGGCGGCAACGACGAACGGGAGCAGACCCTCAACCAGCTGCTCACCGAGATGGATGGCTTTGCCGCCAAAGACAAGCCGGTGATTGTGCTGGCCGCCACCAACCAACCCGAAACCCTCGACGCCGCCCTGCTGCGCCCGGGTCGTTTCGACCGCC
>JBEDHJ010000133.1:0-4282 GCA_041174205.1 Cyanobacteriota bacterium
ACCTGCAGACACCGGTTGTGGCCTGCCCCAGTTGCGGCGCTCGTCTGGTGTCGGTCTCCAAGCAACCGCCAATCCGGTTGATCTGCGCCCAGTGCGGTCGGCCCCTGCCGGTGAAGCCGCCACCGCCGCCCTACCTCTCGTGGACGCGCAACGCCCGCCGCTGGCTTGTGCTCCTGCTGCTCGTGGTGCCGCCCCTGCTGCTGCTCAGCCTCCCTTCAGTGAAAGAGCGCAGCACGGATCGCGGTGAGCGCCCACGCCTGGGCAGGTTGACCACGGGTCGTGTGCTTCAGGCCAAGCCAGGCCAAGGGGCAAAACCCTCACACCGCTCCACGCATCGCTGAGGGAACGAATAGTTCAAATGGAACAGTCAGGAGCGCCTCTCGGATTCACGGTGGACCCAAGGGTGCGATCGATCTGTGGCTTGCGGGTATTGCGGTGAGCGTTTGATCAGCAAAACCCAGGAGGGGCTGACCTGTTGCGGCTGTGGACGGCCGATTGAGCAAGCTTGGCCGCAGCAAAAGCGCTCTGTTTCGGCCAAGACCCTGATGGTGTTCAGTTTGTGGGTGATGGCGGCTCTGCCCTTTGTGGCCGCTATCGCCGCCACCGATGAAATGCGCTCCGGTGTTCTCGCTCCTGAGGTGGTCGAGCCTCAGGAGTGAGACTCTTTGCGCTGCGCTCAGGCGTCGCTGCTGGCCTGGCGGCGCCACAGTCGCCAGATCTTCTCGAGCTCCAGGTAGAGGAAGAACAGCAGGCTGAAGCCCACGCAAACGCCCAGATCTGACGCGGAGAGCGCTGAGGTGCTGAAGAAATTGGAAAGCGCCGGCACGTAGAGCAGAAGCAGTTGCAGGCCAGTGGTGAGCACCACGGCCCAGAGCAACCAGGGGTTGGAGAAAGGGGCCACCCGCATCAGAGGCAGATCGCTGCGGGCCGAGAGGGCATGGCCCATCTGCGCCAGGCAGAGGGTGGTGAAGACCATCGTTTTCCAGTGGTCGCCGCTGTGGCTGGACGCATAGAGCATCAAGCCGATCACGATCGCGGCGAACACGATGCCGATGCGGATGATGTAGCGCCCGATGCCCCGGGCGAAGATCGATTCGCCAGGCTCCGCCGGCGCTTTCTCCATCAAGCTCTGCTCGCCCGGTTCCAGCGCCAGTGCCAGTGCTGGAACGCCGTCGGTCACGAGGTTCATCCAGAGAATTTGCAGGGGCGAAAGCGGCACACCCACCAGCCCGAGCAGTGGTGCCGAGGCGATGGTGATCAGCTCGCCCACGTTGCTGCCGAGGATGTATTTCACGAAGCGGCGGATGTTGGCGTACACCAGACGCCCCTCCTCCACGGCATTGACGATCGTGGCGAAGTTGTCATCGAGCAGCACCATGTCGGCGGCTTCCTTGCTCACTTCCGTGCCGGTGATGCCCATGGCCACACCGATGTGGGCCTGCTTCAGGGCTGGGGCGTCGTTGACGCCGTCGCCCGTCATCGCCACCACCTGGCCATTGGCCTGAAGCGCCTTCACGATCCGCAGCTTCTGCTCCGGTGCCACCCGGGCGTAGACGCTGCAGCGCGCCACGGCCTCTCGCAGGGCGGGCTCTTCCATGGCCTCCAGCTCCCGGCCCAGGATCACCTCGCCGGCGGCATCGGTGAGGCCGATCGCACTGCCGATCGCCCGGGCGGTGAGCGGATGGTCGCCAGTGATCATCACGGGGCGAATGCCCGCCATGCGGCAGGTGGCCACCGCTGCAGCCACCTCCGGCCGTGCTGGATCGAGCTGCGCCATCAAGCCCAGCAGCACCTGCCCGTCTAGTTCATCGTCAGGGCTGTGGTGGTGCGGGGCGCAGGCGAAGGCCAGCACCCGCAGGCCCTCGCCGGCCAGTTCGCGGGCCTGATCCAGCCACCACTGCCGCTGCTCTTCGTTCAGGGCCACAACGCCGGATCCATCGATCCAGCGGTCGCACAGGCCGATGACCACCTCCGGTGCCCCCTTGCTGATCAGCAGTCGTGCTGATCCGCTGGCCTCGCTTCCGAGTGGAGCCTGCAGCTCGGCGCCGGGATCCTCGATCCACACCGCCATCAGCTGGCGCTCGGAGCTGAAGGGGATCTCCGCGGCCCGCCGGTAGTGGCTGCGGAGCTCGAAATCATCGATCCCGGCCTTCAGGGCCACCACCGAAAGGGCGCCTTCGGTGGGATCGCCCAGGATGTCCCAGTTGCCATCGGCCAGCTGCTTGTGTTCGGCATCGCTGCAGAGCACTCCGGCCTGCAGCAGCAGGGTGCGGGCCCCGGCGGCACTGCCGGCGCTGGCCCCGGCGGGAGCCTCGATGGCGCTGGCGGTCATGCGGCCGCTGGGGTCATAGCCCTGGCCGCTGACGCTGACGCGCTCGGTGCCCACCCGCAGTTCCTGCACCACCTGGCGGTTCTGGGTGAGGGTGCCGGTTTTATCGGAGCAGATCACCGTGACCGAACCCAGCCCTTCCACCGCCGGCAGGCGCCGGATCAGGGCGGCGCGGCGCACCATCCGCTGGGTGCCAATCGCCAGGGTCACCGTGATCACGGCCGGCAGACCCTCAGGCACGATCGCCACCGCCATCGACAGCGACACCTCCAGCAGGTTGAGCGGGTCCTGCTTCATCAACAGGCCCAGCACCACCACAACCGCCACCAGGCCGAGGGCACTGCCCACCAGCACCTTGGCCAGCCCGTCGAGCCGCTCTTGCAGTGGGGTGCTTTCTCCCCCCGCCGTGTTGATCAGTTCAGCGATCTGACCGAGCTCGGTGGCCATGCCGGTGGCGGTCACCAGCGCCATCCCGCGGCCGCGGACCACCTCGGTGCCCTGGAATAAACAGTTCTGGCGCTCCAGCACCGGCGTGCCTTCCGCCAGCACCAGCTCCGCCTTTTTGAACACCGCTTCGGCTTCTCCGGTGAGGGCGGCTTCTCTCACCCCCAGATCGGCGGCCTCCAGCAGGCGGGCATCGGCGGGCACGCGATCGCCGGCCTCCAGCCTGATCAGATCGCCCGGCACCAGCTCCTCGCTGCTCACCCGCTGCCATTGGCCGTCGCGCCGCACCTGCACCAGCGGCTGAGCCATGTCGCGCAGGGCCAGCAGCGCCTGCTGCGCCTTGCTTTCCTGCAGATAACCCAGCAGGCCGTTGAGCACCACGATCACCAAGATCGCGATGGCATCCTTGGGGAAGTCCTGTTGATGCAGCGATAAAGCCGCTGATATCGCCCCCACCGCCAGCAGCATGATCAGCATCACGTTGCTGAACTGATCCCACAAGATCTGCCAGGCGCTGCGGCCCTCCGAGAGCTCGAGCTTGTTGGGGCCGGATGCCGCCAGACGCCTCGCCGTTTCGGCAGTGCTCAGGCCATCGCGGTTGGCGTTGAGCTGCTCAAGGCAGGCCTCAGCGGCCATGGCATGGCAGCTCAGGACGTCCGAAGGGTTCAAGAACCTTTGCTGTCAGTCCGGCAACGATAGGGATGGCTCCTTAATCAACCAGCATCGTTTTGCAGTTGCCCGCGGTGCGCCGTTGCTGCTGGCGGGAACGGGGCAAAACACAAAACCGTTCGAATCGCTACAAAGCGGCGCCCCCTCTTTCGTTGATTGTCCGGCTTGTAAACCTCCTTACCTTGCCGTGGCCCATGTCCCTCTGGCCGGTGGTGGACCCAGTCCACTGGCGGTGTTCGATCGTTTCCGCACCAAGACTCTGGCGAAGGTCCAGGAGCCTGAGCTGAAGCGCTATGCCGTGATGCTGCTGGCCTTCGGTGCCGGCCTGCTGCCCCTCATGGCAGGTTCTGCCAAAGCGGCCCTGCAGAAGGTGCCCACCGATGGTGCCGACACCCTGCTGATGCTGATGGGTTCAGCCCTGGTGCTGCTGATGACCCCCGGCCTGGCGTTCTTCTACGGCGGCTTCACCCGCGCCAAGAACGTGCTCAACACGATGATGATGAGCTTCTTCCTGATGGGGCTCATCGGTGTCGTTTGGGTGGTTGTGGGTTATTCCCTCGCCTTTGACACCGGCTTCGGCAGCCCCTTCATCGGTGGCCTCGGCCAGATGTGGCTCAACGGTGTTGGTGGCGAGCTCGGTGATGCGCCGCTGGCCGATGGTTTCGCCATCTCCGCCTCATCGTTTGCCCTGTTCCAGGGCATGTTTGCGATCATCACCCCGGCCCTGATTTCTGGCGCTCTGGTGGAGCGCATCAACTTCAAGGCTTGGTTCTGGTTCTCGCTGCTCTGGAGCCTGTTCATCTACTGCCCGATGGCCAAGATGGTCTGGGGTGGTGGATA
>JBEDHJ010000134.1:0-8519 GCA_041174205.1 Cyanobacteriota bacterium
GCCCACTTGAGTGAGCTGGTGGTGAAGGCGGTGTCGGAAGCCGGCGGCTACGGGATGTTGATCGGCCCCCATGCCAGCGAGGCCGAGATTCTGGAATTCGCCGAGAAGATCCGCGCCAACCCGCGCAACTTCATCGCCCAACCCACCCTCGAGCTCTCCACCGTGCCCTCCCTGAGCGAAGGGGAGCTCTATCCCTGCCATGTGGATCTGCGGCCCTATGTGCTGCGGGGCAAAGAGGCCTGGGTCACCCCAGGCGGCCTCACCCGCGTAGCTCTGAAACGGGGCTCGCTGGTGGTGAATTCGTCGCAGGGCGGCGGCTGCAAGGACACCTGGATCGTGGAGGAAGCCGCATGCTGAGCCGTGTTGCCGACTCGCTCTACTGGATCAACCGCTATGTAGAGCGCGCTGAAAACCTCTCGCGCTTCGTTGAGGTGAGCGAAGCCATGGCGCTCGACTGCCCCCCCGGCAGCGCCGAGCCCTGGCAACCGCTGATCGATGCCAGCGGCGATCGCGAACTCTTCGATCAGCTCTATTCCAGCGGTGGGCCGGAGCAGGTGGTGGAGTTTCTGGTGCGGGCGGAGAAGAACCCCAGCAGCATCGTGAACTGCATCGCCCTGGCCCGAGAGAACGCTCGCCAGATCCGCGATGTGATCACCACGGAGATGTGGGAGCAGATCAACGACCTCTACTGGACGCTGCTGGAGAGCGATCGCTTCTGGCATCAACCGCCGCAAGAGCAACTGCGGGAGATTCGCCGCGGTTGTCAGCTCTTCTATGGCATCACCGATGCCACGCTCAGCCGCGATCTCTCCTGGCAGTTCAGCCGCCTGGGTCGACTGATCGAGCGCGCCGACAAAACGACGCGCATCCTCGATGTGAAGTATTTCCTGCTGCTGCCCAGCCCGGAGGAGGTGGGTGGCGTGCTGGATGAACTGCAGTGGATTTCGCTGCTGCGCTCGGCGGGCGCTTATCAGATGTTCCGCCAGTCGCAGCAAGGGGTGATCACGCCCAAAGCGGTTGCCGCCTTCCTGCTGCTGGATCCAGGTTTCCCGCGTTCGGTGCGCTACTGCCTGGAGCGGATTGACGAAACCCTGCAGGTGGTGAGTTCAGGCCTGGTTCCCGGCAAAGCGGATCCACTCGAATGCCTCAGCGGCCTCACCCGCGCCCGCTGGAGCTACACCGGCATCGACGAGCTGGTGGAGGGGGGACTGCACGAATCCATCGACGCGCTGCAGACGGATCTCAATAACCTGCATGAGCTGATCCACGCCCGCTACTTCGTGTTGCCGAGCCTGGCCACAGCCGTTTCCGTTTCCGCCACCAGTCACGACCTGGCATGCGCGCCCGCCTGATCCATCGGTTCGACTATCGCTACACCAAACCGGTGTTGCTGGGGCCGCATCGCTTCTGCCTGCGGCCGCGGCCCCATGGCTTTCAGCGACTGATCGACTACCGCCTGGAGGTCTCCCCCGATCCCAGCCAGCTCTATGAGCTGATGGCCGCCGGCGGCGACACGATCGCCCGCGCCCGTTTCCTGGGGGACAGTGATCACCTCACCGTGATCGCCACCAGTGAGGTGGAAACCTTCACCCCTCCACTGCTGGAGGCGTGTCTGGATGAGCAGATGGCTCAACTACCGGTGCAGATCGGCCGGCTCAATCCCGACCTGCTGAGCAACCTGCAGGGCTGGCTGCCCAACGGCCAGCACGATGCGGCGGCGGTGGATCTGGCCCAGGAAGCGCTGATGGGGAGCGATGGCCGCAGCCTCAACTTCCTGCAACAGCTGATCGAGGTCATCCAAGACCGGGTGAAATACACCCAGCGCCATGTGGGCCCCGCCTGGCCCGCTGGCCGCACCCTCAAGGAGCGGGTGGGCTCCTGCCGCGACCTGGCGATGCTGATGATCGAGTGCTGCCGCAGCGTGGGACTGCCGGCCCGCTTTGTGAGTGGTTACCACCTGGTGGAACCCAAGCCCGAGCGCTACGACCTGCACGCCTGGGCTGAGGTCTATCTGCAGGGAGCCGGCTGGCGGGGGTTTGACCCCAGTGGCAAAGGTGCCTGCGACGAGCGCTACATCCCGGTGGCCACCTCCTCACGCTCCGATCTCACCGCCGCGGTGAGCGGCACCTTCTCCGGCCCGCCGGGTGTGGAAAGCGAACTGGCGTGGGACATCAGCGCTGAGATTCTCAGTTCCGCACGGCGGTAGCGATTAGTGCTGCTTGATCGGCGCAACCGCGCGAGGACAGGTCCAGCCACCACTGGCCGTGAACGCCGTCAACCACGTCCCCGAGTCGAACGCCGCCACCGCAAGCGCCGTTGAAGCCCGGCTCGAGCGAGCCGGCATCCAGCTCACCATGGGCGGCGAGCCCACGCTCGTGCCCATCGATCCCCAGGGTGCTGAGTGGAGCGTGGCCGCCGATGGGCCCACCAAGCTCCGTTATGCCCGCCTGCTGGCGGCGGAACTGCAGCGGCGAGCGTGGCCTGGCAGCACCCTGTTCTATTGCCCCGGCAAGCAATACGACGGCGAAGTGAACCCGCGCTGGGCGCTGCGGCTGATCATCGGCAAGAACGGTGAGCCCCTGGTGCCAGTGCCACCGGCGACGGCGAGCGCCATCCCCAACGCCGCTGAGCTGCATACCTTTCTGGCGGCCATCGGCACCGATCTGGGCTGCACGCTGCAGGCCCTGCCTCTGCGGGATCCGCTGCAACAAGACCGGCAGGTGTGGGCCATCCCGCTCAACTGCGAGGAGGGGCGCTGGCGTTCGCTGAGCTGGCCACTGCAGGAGGAGCTGCGGGAGCTGAGCGGGGCCCCGGGACCTGCAGGGCTGCGCCTGCCGCTGCAGCACTTCCCCGCGGGGGAGCTCAGGCAGGTGCTCACCCTCGAGCGCGATTCCAACGGCTGGGCCCTGTTCCTGCCGCCGCTGGAGCGAGAGCCGCTGGAGCGGCTGCTGCAGCAAATCGCCCAACACGCTCAGGCATGGCAACAGCCGGAGCTGAGCGGGGTGTTGCCCTGGGATGCCTACGAGCATTGGCAGGTGCTGGGGCTCACCGCCGATCCCGGCGTGTTGGAGGTGAACTTGCCCGTGTGCCGCAGCTGGCATGACTACGCCGGCTGGATCCAACTGCTCGAGGAGGCCGGCGCAGCGGTGGGGCTCCGCAGCTGGAAGCAACAGGGCACCCGCACGGAGGGCACCGGCGGCGGCAATCACCTGCTGCTGGGCGGACCCAGCCTGGAGGAGCACCCCTTCTTCAGCCGGCCGGCCTGGCTGGTGGGGCTGCTGCGCTATTGGCAACACCACCCCTGCCTGGCCTATCTGTTCAGCGGCCGCAGCGTGGGGCCCGCCTCCCAGGCGCCGCGGCCCGATGAAGGCAGCGCCAGCCTGCTCGATTTGCAGCTGGCCCACCGAGCGATCGAGCAACTGCCCCCCGGCGACCAGCGGGTGGCCATCGGCGAAACCCTGCGCCATCTGCACGCCGATCGCAGCGGCAACACCCACCGCAGCGAGATCAGCCTCGACAAGTTCTGGAACCCGGCCTGGACCGCCGGCTGCCAGGGGCTCTTGGAGTTCCGCGCGCTGGAGTCCTTGCCGGACCACCGCTGGACCAATGCGGTTGCGCTGTTATTCCGGGCTCTGGCGGTGCGGCTGCTGGAGAGCGAGCTGCGACCCCAAGAACTGCAACCCTGGGGCGCGGACCTGCATGACCGGGCCCTGCTGCCCAGTGCGCTCTGGTGCGATCTGGAGCGGGTGCTCCACGATCTGGAGGCCGCAGGCCTACCGCTGGACCCAGCGCCCTACCGGACCATCTGGGAGTGGCGCTTCCCCAGCCTTCTTGATTGGCGCCTGGAGGATGCCGAGCTCTGCATCCGCCAGGCCCTCGAACCTTGGCCGCTGCTCTGTGACACCCCGGTGGAAGGGGGCAGCACAAGCCGATTTGTGGATAGCTCCCTGCGTCGTTTTGAGCTGATCACGAGCCCGGCCTTCCGCGAGCGCTATCAACTGCGGCTGCAGGGCCGGCTGGTGCCCTGGCCGAGCGATCCCGCTCAACCGGTGGCCGTGCGATTCCGCCAGGAAGCCCTCTTCCCTTGCCTGCATCCCTGCCTTTCGGTGGACGTGCCCCTCCAACTCGAGCTGTTGGAGTGCGACAGCCACAACAGGCTCGCCGCCTGGACGCTGCTGAGTGAGTCCACAGGTTTTGAGCCCCTCACCAAGAGCGAGTGGCACCACAGCGCCACATCCCCAGCTGGCGCAGTGCTTCAAGGCGCCGGGGAGCATTGCAGCACCCTGGATTTGCGGCTTTGATCCCCGCCAAATCGAAAGCGAATCCGGTCAGGTCTTCAGGTTTTTTTCCTGAGTCTCAAGATTGATTGCGTCGGCAAAAACACACATGTCAGCCCGCCTAGTTCAGATCTAGAACCAGATCAGTACGGAGCCGATCCATGGGCGGGCAGCTGCACCTTGTTGGCCTCACTGGCGATGGATGTCGCATTGCCCGCGATGGAGGCGGCGGCTATGTGGTGCATCACGACGAGGTCGACGGCGCCTGGCAACGGGTCGCCAACCTGCCCGCTGCCTATGCCGTTTGCGAGCGCTTCAATCAGCGCGACGTGATCCCCCTGCCCCGCCACCGCGAACAGGCCTGAAGCCCTGATCTACCAGCTCACACCATGCAGCTTCGGCAGCGGAGCTGTCTTGAAGGTGGTGGCAAACAGCCGTGGAATCAGACGGCTGTTGTAGACGCGGAACTCACGCACAACACTGGCGCCCTCCTCGCGCACGGCCTGATTGAGCACCACCGAGCCGTCGGGATCGGAGACGGAGCGATGGAACGTGCCCGGAGGGATGCGCAGGATGTCGCCGCCGGTTTCCAACCGGACAATGTGATACGGGTAATTCCAGCCGAAGTTCACCAGATAGAAGGTGCGGCCCCCGTGTAGAGCCAGGAGGTTGTCCTCCTGGTGAGGATGCAAATAAAACTGCCAGGCACCCGTGTTCTCCTCGTCGGGCGGACTCACCGCCGGCCCGGAGTGAATGACCAGATCACGGGCGTTGGACTCAGCAACGGTGATATCGAAGAAGCGCACCGCAGGGGTATCGCGGAACTTCTCGTAAGGAATCAGCTCAAACATGGGGGCCCGTACCTGCAGTGCAGACATCGCTGGCGGCGAGAAGATCAGCCAATCAACCGCGTTCACAGGCGCTTAAAGGTTCGCAGCACTACGCAAACAAAGTTTCCACAGACCAGTCCGTCATCTGGTTTTCGATTGCGTAGCGTGAGTTACACATCCGCGGTGGTGTCATGACAGCTCCTTCCAGTAGCTGCACCAACCAGGCCTGGCGCTCCGGAGTCACCAGTACAGCCTTTGCCGCCCGCAAACAGCAGGCCTTGGTGCTGCTGCTGGCCCAGCAATTGATGGATGCCCAGTTCAAGCGGGCGGATCGAGCTGGCAGTGAGCGGCTCTGGCAGGAGGTGGCCGCACTGGAGATCGATCCTGAGCGGGTGATCCACCTGCTCTACAGCGGCCTCGAGGGCAGCGATCGGATGGGGCTCACGCAGCAGGACGACACCTGGATCCAGTGCCAGCCCGCCGCCCCGCAACGGAGCTGGGGCCTACGCCGGCTACACCTGGGCCGCCGGCCGCGCCGCCCCCAGGCCGCCTTCAGCCCAGCTTGAGCGGAATCGGCATCTCCACCGCTGCCGGCTCCGGCGCACAACTCTCCACCCGCTGATTCACCACCTCGCCGATCACCACGATCGAAGGAGAGGCCAACTCGGCCTGTCGAACCGCTGCGGCCAAGCCGGCCAGGTCAGCAATCACCGAGCGCTGACCGCGCACAGTGCCTTGCTGCACCGCTGCGGCCGGCGTGGTGGGATCCAGCCCACCGGCCATCAGCTCCTCACAGATGTGGGGCAGGTTGTGCAGGCCCATGTAAATCACCAGCCCATCGCTGCTGCGGGCCAGCCCGCGCCAATCCACCCCAGGCCGCACCTTGTCGATCTCCTCATGGCCGGTCACGAAGGTGACGGAGCTGCCGGCACGCCGGTGGGTCACCGGAATGCCCACATAAGCCGGCGCCGCAATGCCGGCGGTCACACCGGGCACCACCTCCACCGCCACTCCATGGCGCTCGAGATGGGCCGCCTCCTCGCCGCCGCGGCCAAACAGGAAGGGATCACCCCCCTTCAAGCGCACCACGCAGCGATGCCGCCCCGCCAGCTCCACCAGCACCGCATTGGTGCTCGGTTGGGGCACGGAGTGATGGCCGCGGCGCTTGCCCACGAAGTGCTTCTCGGCAGCTTCAGGCACCAGGGCCAACACCTCCCGCGGCACCAGTGAGTCGTAAACCAGAGCATCGCAGCTGCTCAGCAGCCGATGGGCCTTGAGGGTGAGCAAATCGGGGTCACCAGGACCAGCTCCCACCAGATACACCTTGCCGATGGATGCAGCCTGAGCACTCATGGCAGGGCCTCCAGGCTGGCCAGCAGGAAGTCGCGCACGGCGGGGAGTTGAAGCAGGGGAGGCAACACCTCAGCCGACGCAGCAATCTCGTCCATCCTGAGGGATTCACTGAGGCGATTGGGGGCGAGGGTGAGGGGTGCCAGGACCGCTCCTGATCGCAGCTCCATGGGCAAGCTCGCGCCAGGTGCCTGGTAGGGCGCAGCCAGCCCGGGTGCACCCAGCACCTGGGCCAGATGCTGCAGATAACGCCCACTCAATGGTCCCTCCAGGGGATGGTGCAACCAGCACCAAGAACGGCCGGCGGCTGTTGCTTGCCATTGCGCCGCAAGCAGCCGTTGCCAGGCCGGCCACGCCCCCAGGAACGGTTGACGCCGCACGGCAATCCCCGCCCCAAGCTGCGTGCACCATTGGGCCGCGAGCTCAGGCACATCCCGGCGCACATGCTCCCCCGGGAGCAACAACAGCGGCACCAGCAGCAGCGAGCCGCTGCGCTGAGCCGCCTGCACGAACAACGCATCGGGCTGGGGAGCTGGGGCCGTGAGGGCTTGCAGCAACACCGGAGCACCGCGGCGCCGCTCCAGCTCCGCCACCAGCTCCTGCAACACAGCCGGGATTTCCCCCCCTTGCCGGCCATGCACCACCAACACCAGCGGTGCCTGCTTCAAGCGGCGCCGCAACCGAGCGATCACGCTGGGATCCAGCTGCTGGGCGCTGAGTTGCCGCAAGGCGCGCTGCCCCTTCGGCAGCCGTGCCAGCAGATCCACCGCCTGGGCTGCCAGGCCGGGATCGAGATCGCGAGCCAACTGCTGCAGTCCTGCCGTCAGTGCAGGCAGGGGCCAGGCTGAAAGCCCCACCGCCAGCGCCTCCAAGGCCGCACGCCGCCACAGCAGCGAAGCGGGCTCGAGGGCACAGCTCAACAGCAACGCCGCATCCATGGGTCGGCGCTGCCGCCCCAACAAGGGAAGCAAGGGCGCCAGGGCATCCCGGTCCCAGGCGGAGGGCTGATTGAGCACCTGTTGGAGCAACGCCGACAAACGCTCCGCCACCCGCGGATCGCGGAAGTGACCGAGCATTTCCAACCAGGGCAGCAGAGGCGGGCAAGCCAGCAGCGGCTCCAGCCAGGCCTCCATCACCTGGGGATCGCCCGCCAGAAGAGGGAGCTCCTGGCGGGCCGCAATCAGAAAATTGCTGGGATCGGAAGCGGCCGGGCCACGCAACAGTTGCTCAACGGCGGAGCGATCCAGGCGGGCCATCAGAGCCGCGAGCAGATCAGGGCTCGCCGCCTCCTGGCCACACTCCAACCGCTGCAGCACCGGCTCCACGGGCACCAGCCCGCGCCGAAATGCCTGTAAGTGCTGCCAACGCTCGGAGCTATCCATCCCAGCGAGGGCTGTTGCGGGTTCAACCACCCTGGCAGGTGCTTGAAGGTCCGGGCTCAAGTCTGGGGCTCCCGGCGACGGGCGCCGAACCGCTCCACCAGGAGCTGCTCGAGCACATCCGCCAACTGGGAGAGCGGAACACCCTTGTCGTGCAGCTCAGCCAGCTTCGGATCAGCACCCATATCTCCGCCCAGGAAGATCTTGGCGGCCTCCACCATCTGACCCTCATGGCGGGCCTTGGCGCCCATCAAACCGATTTCACCCATGTAGGGCTGGCCGCAGGCATTGGGACAACCGGTCCAGTGGCTGCGGACCGGGTGGGGCAACTCCAGGCGCCGATCCAGCTCCTCCACCACGGACTGCGCCGTGGTTTTGGTGGGGATCAGGGCAAAGCTGCAGTAGCGATTGCCGGTGCAGCTCACCGCTTCGGCCATCAGGGCACCAGGCTCGGGCTGGAAGCGCTGCAGCAATGGTTCAGCCAACAGGGCATCCACACGCTCAGCAGGCACATTCACGATCAGGGCGTTTTGCGCCTCCGTGAAGCGCAGCTCGCCACTGCCATAGCTGCGGGCCAGCACAGCCAGTTCCGCCATGGAGGCCGCATCGAGGCGACCCACCGGCACACTCAGACCAACCCAGCAGAGACCGGCTTGCTTCTGCGGTTGCACCCCCAGGCCGGA
>JBEDHJ010000135.1:0-8509 GCA_041174205.1 Cyanobacteriota bacterium
ATCGAGGCGCAGGCCTCGGGGCTGGCCACGGTGTAGACGCTGTGCTGGAACATCAGCAGGCGGTCGGCCACGCCGATGCCCAGGGCGCCGCCGGAGCCGCCCTCGCCGATCACGGTGGCCACGATGGGCACCCGCAGGCGGAACATCTCCCGCAGGTTCACAGCGATGGCTTCGCCCTGGCCCTGCTCTTCGGCCGTGAGGCCGGCGTAGGCGCCAGGGGTGTCGATGAAGGAGAAGATCGGCAGGCGGAAGCGATCGGCGTGCTCCATCAGGCGCATCGCCTTGCGGTAGCCGCCGGGGGAGGCCATGCCGAAGTTGCGGGCCACGTTTTCCTTGGTGTCGCGCCCCTTCTGGTGGCCCAGCAGCACCACGCCCTGATCGCCGATCCGGCCCACGCCGCCCACGAGGGCCTGGTCATCGTTGCCGCGGCGGTCGCCGTGCAGCTCGATGAACTCATCGGTGACCACCTGGATGTAGTCGAGCGTGCTGGGGCGCTGGGGGTGGCGCGCCACCTGGATCTTCTGGGCCGGGCTGAGGTTGGTGAAGATCTCCTCCCGCCGGCGGGCTGCGAGCGTGTCCAGCTGCAGCAGCTGTTGGCTCACATCCACTTCTGAATCCTTGGCCAGCTGCCGGATCTGTTCGATCTGCTCCTCCAGCTCCACCAGAGGTTTCTCGAAATCAAGCAGCGGACGACGGGCCATGGCAGCAGGAGAAAGGCTGGGCTGGACGAAGGCGGGGATGGCTGGAGCGCTCAGGCGGCCGCCAGTTGAACGCCGCCCTGGGCTGCCCGGCTCAGTTGGGCAGGATTGAGTCCGATGGCCTGGAAACCGTGGCGCAGCGAGGCTTCGCCGATCAGTTCCATGTTGGCCAGGGAGATGTTGTTGCGCCCCCAGCTGAAGTTTGTGTGGATTCCCTCAAATTCCAGCAGCATTGCCTCGGCAAAGCAAGCAAACAGCTGGCGCTTGGGGTTTTCCATCTCGGCCACTTCCATCATCTGCCAGCCGATGTCCTGCCAAAACTCCACGATGCCGCCCTTGAGCACGTGCACCCCATCACCGGCCACTTTGGCGTCGAGGTTCTTGGGGTAACCACCGTCGATCATCAGGCAGGGCTTGCGCAGGCTGCCGTGGTCGATGCTGAGGGTCTGGGGCAGGCTGGCCACCCACACCACCACATCGGCCTGGGGAAGCGCCTCCTCGAGGCTGAGGATCGTGCCAGCACCGAGTGAGGCCTGCAGATCCTGCAGGCGCTGCTGTTGGCGGGCCACGAGCAGCAGCTCAGCCACACCTGTTTTCTGGCTGAGCCAGCGGCAGACCGCGCTGCCGATGTCGCCGGTGGCGCCCACCACGGCCACCTTGGCCTTGCTGAGATCGATGCCCAGCAGCGGTGCATTGCGCTCCACCTGCTGGCAGATCACCCAGGCGGTGTGGGTGTTGCCGGTGGTGAAGCGCTGCCACTCGAGGGTGGTGTTGCGGATCTGCTGGAACTTCGAGAGGTCGTAGTTCTCAAAAATGATCGAGGTGAACCCGCCGAGGGCCGTCACGTTGATGCCCTGTTTCTGGGCCATCTCCATGGCGTTTTGCACCTTGCGGGTGGCCGTTTTGAAGCGGCTGAGCATCTCCGGCACGAAGCAGGAGTCGATGTAGGTGCCTTCGATCGTTTTGCCGGTGCGGCTGGTCACCTGGAAGGTTTCCAGCAGCTGGGGCGGTGCGGAGCACCAAGCGAGCATGTCGGCCTCGGCCATCTCCTCGAGTCCCAGCTCGCGGGCCTTTTCCTGGGCCTGGGCGAAGCTGCTGGAGTGACCGATCAGACCAAACATGCGTGCAGATACTCCTGGTGACACACCGGCCTGGAAGTCACCCGATTAAAGGGCAACGCCGGTTTGGGCCTGGCTGACCTCAGCCCACCAGGGCGGCGGCGGCCATGCGAGCGATCTCACGGGTGCTGAACCCGATCTCCGTGAGGGCTTCCTGGTAGGCGATCAGGAAATCTTCGATCAGGTCTTCCTTATCCATGTGCAGCACGGCGGCATCGGCGGCCACCTGATCGAGCATGCGGCGGATTAGGGGCAGGTTGTCTCGGTTGGCCTGCTCCAGCTCCTCGCGGCAGCTCTCGAGATTGGCCTTGAGCCACTCCTGGCCGTAGTTGAGGTGGGTGTACTCGTCCTTCACCACGCCCTCGGTGATCTTGCGGGCGAAGGGGTCGGCAACAGGGATATAGATGTGATAAGCCGAGATGGCGAACGCTTCGATCAGCAGTGCCTGGATCAGCAGGCAGGTGGGCACCTTGCCGGCCTCAAGGGCGGTGGTGAAGTTGTTGTGCAGCGGAGCGAAAAACTCCTTGGCAAAGGCCATATCGGCCACCACGCCCAGGTTGTTGGCACAGGCGGTGAAGCCCTTCATGTGCTTGAGCTCCATGCGGGCCAGCTTGGTGAGCTCCTCGGCCTGATCGGGCAGCAGGGTGCCGATGGCGATGTAGTTGTCGTGGGCTTCCTGCTCGCCCTCGATCACGATCGCGTTGATGCGGCTGTAGGCGTCCTTGTAGGTCTCGGTGGTGAAGTCGGGCAGGTTGCTTGTCGCTGCGTCGAGTTCCGGGGCTTCAAGGGTCGCCATGGCTACCTGATCCACATCGCAATGGAGTCGACTGTAACCATCTCTTGCTGGTCCAGTAGGGCTTCTGAAAGCTTTTGAGCACCGGAGATCCACCGGATCCGGCTCACTCTTTAGGGGCCAGGTGGCCAAGAACTGCCGAGCAGCGCCTGGAACAGCGCCTGCCAGCCGGTCACCAGCCGCTCCTCCAGGGCAGCTCCCAGCTCCGCTGATGCCCCACGGCTGTCGCCCACCACCCCGCAGGTGGAGAGGTCGGCGGTGAGCCAGGCCTCCGGCAGGGCTCCCTCCAGGCTCCAGCCCGGTGGCGGCGGCTCCTGCAGCAGTCCATCCACCGGACGCTCCGGCCCCACCAGCTCCGGAGCCAGCTGCAGCATCAGGCTGGTTTCCGCCTGCCCTGCATGCAGGCCCTGGCTGCGCTCCGGCTCATGGATCAGTTCGCTGATGCCGTCGGGGCCGCTCCAGAGAAAGCAAGGAAGCACCGCCAGCTCAGGCCGCCTGGCGCGCAGCTGGCGGGCAGCCACCTGCAGCAGAGCGATCTGGCCGCC
Source organism: Cyanobacteriota bacterium (assembly GCA_041174205.1). Lineage (GTDB taxonomy): Bacteria > Cyanobacteriota > Cyanobacteriia > PCC-6307 > Cyanobiaceae > Vulcanococcus. The sequence goes on from JBEDHJ010000135.1 coordinate 3,155, forward strand.
ATGGCCGTTGAACAGCACCAACCGCTGAAAGCCCGCATCGGCCAGCTGCGCGCCGATCACCCCGATCTGCTGGATCAACAGCTCCGCCGGCAGGCTCAAGGTGCCCTTGAAGCTCAGGTGTTCAGGGGAAAAGCCGAGGCTCTGCACCGGCAGGCGCCAGATCGGCAGCGCTTCAGCTAGCCCCGCCAGCACGCGATCGAGCAGCTGATCAGCAAACAGCGCATCGGTGCCCAGGGGGAGTTGGGGGCCGTGTTGTTCAAAGGCGCCGAAGGGCCACACCACGGTGCTGCCGGGCTGATGGGCGGCCTGCACGAGCTGCGGCCAGGCCAGTTGCTCCAGCCGGCGCGTGCCGGCTCGGCGGATGCGCTCCATGGGCGGAGGAGGTGGGCTGAGGGTTGAGGGGGCCTCACTACAGTGTGGCGCTGTGCATCTGTGCTTGTTTCATGGCCGGTCCTGGCAACCAGCAGCCCTCCCAGCCTTCGGCCAAGCAAGTTCAGTCGCCGCGCCCTGTGCCTCCAGCGTCGCCCCGGCCCCCGGCGGGGGCCTCCCCGGTGCGCAAGCCGCCCCAGGTGCTGCAGATCAATAAGAAGGAAGAGCAGCTGAAGCTCGAGCGCGAGGCCGCTGAGGCCCGGGCCGCTGCTGAGGCCGCTGCTCAGCGCGCCACCGACCTGGAGAACGCCGTGCGCGCCTCCCGCGGCGAGGCCCCCGTGGCCCCGCAGCGCCCCACTGCTCCGATGGCTCCTGGCCGCAGCCCTGCCGGCGACAACGAGCTGTTCGACATGAGCGGCTTTGAGGGACTGACGATGGCCGATCTGCTCGGCCCGGACGACAAGCGCGATCGCCGCGGTGGTGGTGCTTCCGGTGGCTCCCGCATGGCCGCTCCCCAGGCGGAGCGCGCTGCAGCGGTGCCTTCCCGCACCGTGGACGATTTCGATTTCGATGCCGACGCCTTCCTGGCGGCCCTCGATGAGCAGGAGTTCGTGGGCACCACCGGCGAGGTGGCCGTTGGCACCGTGGTGGGCCTCGAGAGCGATGGTGTGTATGTGGATATCGGCGGCAAAGCCCCCGGTTTCATGCCCAAGAAGGAGTGCGGCCTGGGGGTGATCACCAACCTGAAGGAACGTTTCCCCCGCGGCACCCAGGTGGAGGTGCTCGTGACCCGCGAGCAGAACGCCGACGGCATGGTGACCGTGAGCGCTCGAGCCCTGGCCCTGCGCCAGAGCTGGGAGAAGGTGCGCGTCCTCGAGAAGGAGGGCAAGGTGCTGCAGGTGAAGGTCAATGGCTTCAACCGCGGCGGCGTGACCGCCGACGTGGAAGGTCTGCGCGGCTTCATCCCCCGCTCCCAGTTGCAGGAGGGCGAAAACCATGAGGCGCTGGTGGGCAAGACCCTCGGCGTGGCCTTCCTCGAGGTGAACCCCGAGACCCGCAAGCTGGTGCTCTCCGAGAAGAAGGCCGCCACCGCAGCCCTCTTCCAGAACCTGGAGGTGGGTCAGCTGGTGGAAGGCCAGGTGGTGTCGATCAAGCCCTATGGCTTGTTTGTGGATCTCGGCGGCATCAGCGGCCTGCTGCACCAGTCGGTGATCACCGGCGGCCAGATGCGCGACATGCGCGAAGTGTTTGGGCAAGGGGATCGCGTCAAAGCGCTGATCACCGAGCTCGATCCCGGCCGCGGCCGCATCGCCCTCAACACTGCCCTGCTGGAAGGTCAGCCCGGCGAACTGCTGATCGATCGCGACAAGGTGATGGCGGAAGCCGCCGATCGAGCCAACCGGGCTCGTAGCGTGCTGCGCCAACAGGAACAAACCGCCGGATGAGTCAGGCCATTGCTCAGGCTCAGGCCGACTGGGAACTCGATTACTACTCCCGGCCGATCCTGGAGCCCGACGGCAAGAAGCGCTGGGAGCTGTTGATTTGCAGCACCCCCAGCGCTTCCAGCGAGGGCCCTGGGTTCCGTTTCGCCCTCAACTGTTCCGCCTCCAGCGTCAACTCCCAGTGGCTGAAGCAGTCGCTGGAGCAGGCCATCGAGCAGGCGGCCCTTGAGGGCTATGCCCCACCACGCAAGCTGCGCTGCTGGCGCGCCTCGATGCGCACCATGGTGCAGCGGGCTGCTGAACAGCTCAGCCTCGAGTTGGTGCCCAGCCGCCGTTGTTATGCCCTGGTGGAGTGGCTGCAGGAGCGCCAGCTGAGCGTGTATCCGGCTGAGGAGGGCTACATGGCTGGCCCGCTGGCACCGGCCCCTCTTCCGATTCAACCCTTGGCCGTGCCCCTGCCGGAAGCCGCTCGCGGCGATAGCTGGAGCTGGGCTTCGCTGCCCCTGGGCGCCCTGCGGGAAGCGGCGGAGTGGGATGTGAGCTTTGCCGGCCTGGTGCCCCTCGACGGCGCCGGCGGCGATGACGTGATGGTGAGTGGTCTGCGCCTGTTCAGTGCGACCCGCTCCCTCGCCATTGCCGGCTGGATTGCCGGGCTGGAGCCGGTGCGCCTTGAGGTGAGCGGCAATCAATTGGTGTTGGAGGCCGGGCTTGAGGATCGCTGGCTGCTGGGCAACCTGGAGGCGGAGGAGGCCGAAGCGGCGACCCAGGCCTTCCGCGCCGCCCGTGAGCAGGCCGGTGGCGTGCAGTTTCTCGCGGTGCAGAGCAGCGAATCCCAGAACGGATTCGATGGCTTCTGGGTGCTGCGCGATCTCCCCGACGCCTGAGGAGATGGGCCATGGCGGAAGCCGTTGATCCTCCCTTTGACCGCCCCGATGCCCGCTTCAACCTGCTGGAGGGGTGGACCTGGATCGGCTGCTACGGCGGCTACTACCTCCAGTCCGACCTGCTGGCCGACTTTGAGCACGGCTTTTTCACCCGCCAGTGGCAGGGCCGAGGCCCGGAGGTGTTGGCGGGTTACCTGAGTGCGGGTGTGAGCGTGCATCGCCCCAAGCAGGTGCACAGCGCCCTGGTGCTGCCGGCCAGTGCCGCCAGCGCTGAACCTTGGCCGGAGGCCGATGGTTTGGTGAGCGATGCCGGCGGCCAGAGCTTGTGGGTGTGCGGCGCCGATTGCACGCCGGTGCTGATCGCCGATCCCGTGAGCGGTCGGGTGGCGGCCTGCCATGCCGGCTGGCGCGGGGTTGCAGGTGGCATCCTGCTGCGGGCGATGGAGCAGCTGGAGCTGGCGGGTTGTCGCCGCGTTGATCTGCTGGTGGCCCTCGGCCCGGCGGTGAGCGGTGAGCGCTATCAAGTGGAGCTCAGCGTGGCCGAGCAGCTGGCCCCTGTCGGCGATCTAGAACGCTGCGGCGCCCTCTTGCCTGATCCGGAACCCGGGCGCTGCCGGCTCGATATTCGTGCGGCCGCCCGCCTCCAACTGGAGCAGGCCGGTGTGCCCAGCGCTCAGATCAGCGTCTGCCCGCTCTGCACCGTGGGCGAGGAGCTGCTGTTTCATTCCTGGCGCCGCGATCAGGTGAAGGCGGTGCAGTGGAGCGGCATCGTGGCTCAGCAGATGCCTACAGGCCAAGGTCCAGGCTGAGCTGCCCAGGGCTGCTGCGCCGCCCGCGCCCCCGACTCGAGGTGGTCTTGGCTTCGGTGGCCCGGCTGCTGCCGCTGAACCAGCTCATCAGGGCTCGCCAGCCGGCGGGATCGAGCCGCTCCAGATCCAGGGCACTCGGCTGAAGGGCGCTGGGTGGTTCGTGGGCCCAGAGATCGGCCCAGCTCACATCCGCCTCCGCGATGCGTTGGTAGCCGAATGGGTGGAGCTGACGCGGCAAGCGTGCCATGGCCGCCTGAACATCACCAATCCGGAGACGTTGTTGCTCCAAGCTCTCCAGCCGCAGCCGGCGGGCGCTCTCGTAGTGGAGCACCGGCGCTGGATAGTCGGCCATCGCCGGTGGTGCTCCCAGTTGATCGTTGGTGAGGCCCTGCAGTTCCGGCAGCCAGCGGCGAATAAACAGGCCGTGGGGGTCGCAGCGATCGACGGCCACCTGTCCCGGGTGGTAGATGCGGGTCCAGGCTTTGTTGCCGTACACCGTCACCCCCGCCTGCATCGCCCATTGGTAGTGATCGATCGGGCAGTCGCCATCAATCAGGTGGCGCATGTAATGCAGGGCGCCGAAGCGCCAGTCGATGCCGCAGAGGTTGGTGAGGAAGCTGGCGTGCATGGCCCGGCTGCGGAAATTCAGCTCGAGCCAGCCCCCTTCCGCCTGCAAGCAGCGGGCCGCTGCATCCACGATCGGGAAGCCGGTGCGCCCTGCTTGCCAGGCGGCATAGAGCGCTTCCTGTTCCCCGCTCAGCGTGGCGGCTTTGGCTGGTTCGCTCCCGTCCAAGGCGCTCCACAGCGAGCAGAGCTCCAGCTGGGGCAGCCACCGAAATCGCTGGTGGATGGCGCAGCCCCAACGCAGCCGGCTGGCCAGTTGCAGGGCGCTGCGGCTGCGGGGGCCGGGGCCCGGCAGCAGTGGTGCGAGCCGCTGCAGACACTGGCGCGGTGTGATCACGCCGAACTTGAGATACGGGCTCAGGCCGGTGGTGACCCGGGCGGAGGGATAGCTGAGCTCCCAGTAGTAGGTGCGAGAGGCGCCGCCTTCGCAAAACTGCTCCAGCCGCTCCAGCGCAGCATTGCTGCCGCCAGCGGGAATCGGTTTCGTGTCGGGCCGCAGCCCCAGCTCCTGGAGCGTGGGCACGGGTTGATCCGGGAGGGCGCTGCTGGGGGGCGGCACCACGATCTGTGCCGGTGCTGGCAGGGCAGGGCTGGCCATGGCCTGATGCCACTGCTGACTCCAGGCGCGGTAGGCGAGCAGCTCGCCGCAGGCTCCCGCCGGTTCGATCCAGCGCAGCGGGATCCCGGCCGCGGCGAGGCAGCGACTCACCCGCCCGTCGCGCACGCGACCCACCAGCCGTTCGCTGTCGGTGTGGGCGATCACGCCATCGGCCCCGCTGGCCCGCACCAGCTTCAGCAATTCCTCGGCCGGGTCGCCGCGGCGAACCAACAGTCGGCCCCCACGGCGGCGCAGCTCCTGATCCAGCGCCTGCAGGCTGGCGAGCATGAAGGCCACGCGGGCCACCGCCGTTTCTGGATGGAACAGCAACTGGCGATCCAGCACAAACACCGGCAACACGGCGCCGCGCCGGCAGGCTTCGCTCAGGGCGGCGTGATCGGCCAGGCGCAGGTCGCGACGGAACCAGACCACCGTGCAGGCCATGGGGTGTGGACCGAGTTCCTAATCCGAAGCATCAGTCTCATTGCTCAAGTTCTGATGCGGTGCAATAATGCATTTGTTGCATAAGGCACATTCAAATGCTCACAGGAGCGGAGCTTCTTGCCAAGGTCAAGGATCTTGGTGATGTCAGCAAGTCGGACATCGTTCGGGCCTGCGGTTATGTATCC
>JBEDHJ010000136.1:0-31421 GCA_041174205.1 Cyanobacteriota bacterium
CCGCCCCGGTAGTCGTCGCTGCGGGGAAAGCGATCCGGCTCCGGTGTGCCGCTGTACCAAACCTTTGGGTGGATTTGCTTCAGCCCATGCCAGTCGCCGAGGGCGACGTAATCGAGCTGGCTCAATAACGGTGCATCCAACTGCAGCCGGTTGTTAGCGCTGCTGGGGTTGTCCTCATCGGCATCCAGGTCGGCGGCGGCAAAGCCATGCACGGATCCATGGGCCAGCAGTAGGCGTGGCTTGTCCGCTGGCAGTTCACTCCAGGCCAGGTTTCTCACCCAGGTGGTGGGATCGGCACTATCGCTGCGGCGCAGCAAGGGGCAGGGCAAGACCAAGGCCTCCGGCAGCTCCACAGGCCGCCGCTCGAGCAGCACCTGCAGGTTGGGGGCGCGGCGCTCCTGTTCGCTGCGAAAGAAGGCGCTGTGCCACACGCTGCCGGGTGCACCGTGGTCATGGTTGCCGGGGATCACCAGCACAGGAATTCCCAATCCCCCGATCGCCTGACACACCGCCGCGACATCACTGCTGCTGGGTGTGGGGGAGTCGAACAGATCACCGGCTATTAGCAAGAAGCGGGCCTGCGTGGGCTCGATGCAGGCGCCGATCCGGCCGATCGCCTCGATCCTTGCCTGACGCAACCGCGCCCGTTTGTCGGGATCCTGCACGCGGGCATAGGGCTTGCCGATCTGCCAGTCGGCGCTGTGCAGAAAGGTGAACATGCCTGCGGCGATCAGCCCACCCATTTCAGCGTGCCGGCACCAGCTCTGCCGCACCTGGTGGGCAAACTGGATGCTCTATGGCGTGGATTGATGCAGCGCACGTTGACCGCAGGGTTGAGGGCCCTGGCGCAGGCTCTGCGTTTGGGTGTGATCGCGCTGATAGCTGCGGTAGTGGTTGGCGCACCGCTTGAGGTGTGGGCTGATGGCGCAGCCCTGTTTGAGCAGCATTGCGCCGGTTGCCATGTGAACGGTGGCAACATCATCCGCCGCGGCAAAACGCTCAAGTTGGCTGTGCTGGAACGCCAAGACTTGGCCTCCGTGGAGGCAATCGCTCAGATCGCCTCCGAGGGGATCGGTCAGATGAGCGGTTATGGCTCAGTGCTAGGGGAGAACGGCAGCCGTGACGTGGCCGAGTTCGTCTGGCAGCAGGCCCTGGCCGGTTGGCCCCGCGGCTGAACTCAGAAGGCCTGAATCCAGGGATACACCTTCAGCTCAGTCCAGATGCGATTTCGCCAGTAGACGTCGTTGTGGAGCAGCTCCTCAACCTGTTGATGGCTCTCCGCTTCGTAGATGCCGAACACGTGGGTGCTGCCTTCGGTTGGGCCCAACGTGATCAGGACACCGGCATCTTTCTGCTGCTGCAGTCCGGCCAGGTGCTCATCCCGGTAGGGGGTGCGCTTCTCCAATGCGTTGTCGCAGTAGGTGCCCCAGAGGACAAAACGCATGGCGTGGCCGGATTAAAGGCTTCGCAACTTACAGCCAGCCAGCGGCGAAGATTGGCTGACGGATGCGATTGGGGAACAGGATCGGGCGGTCGGTGGGCTGGGCATTGGCCTTCTGGCTCCAGCGCACCTTGCAGCGGAAGGTGGTGCCGCTCTTGCTGCTGGTGTTGTTGAAGCGGAACTCCTGCACCACCGCCGCCTCTGGCATCAGATATTGCGCCTGATTGCAAGCGTCCACCTCGGAGATCGGGGAGTCGTACTGACTCCAGCCCGCCTGGGCGGCTGCCGGAGTCAGGGCCAGACCCCCCAGCAGCAGACCGGTGGCGAGCAGGGAACGGTGGGTCATGGCGCTGGAGGGCGTCTCGTCTGCGCCGATTCTGACGGCTCCAGCAAGGCTCAGGTGTGGATGCGCTCTGCTCAGTGATCGAGGGCGGAGCGCAGCTGGCGGCAGAAGGCCCCAGCGGCAGCTGCCACATCCCGCTGCTGGGCGTGTGCTTCTGCCATCACCTTCACCAGGGCACTGCCCACAATCGCTCCATCGGCGCCCCAATCGCGCACCTGACGTGCTTGGTCTGGGCCCGAGATGCCGAAGCCCACGGCCACCGGTGTGGGGCCCATGCTCTTGAGCTGCTGCACCAGACCCGCCACCCGGCTCTCCAGATTGGTGCGGACGCCGGTCACCCCAGTGACGCTGACGAGATACGTGAAGCCACGGCTTGCGGCAGCGATGCGCCCCATGCGATCGGCCGGTGTGGTCGGGGCGACCAGCAACACCAGATCAAGCCCGTGGCTGGCGGCAATGGTGGAGAGTTTTTCGGCCTCCTCCAAGGGCAGATCGGGAACAACCAGGCCGGCGGCACCGGCTGCAGCGGCATCGCGGCAGAAGACCTCCATGCCGCGGTTGAGCAACGGGTTGCTGTAAGTGAACAGAATCACCGGAATCTCAAGCTCACCCCGCAGCGAACTCAGCATCTCCAGCACTCGACCGGGGGTGGTGCCTGAGCCAAGGGCACGGCTGGCGGCGGCCTGAATCACAGGGCCATCCGCCAAGGGATCGCTATAGGGAATCCCGAGTTCGATCAGATCCGCTCCGGCCTCCTGCAGGGCCAGCAGCGTGGAGCGCGTGATCGCCAGGTCGGCATCCCCAGCCATCAGGAAAGGCATCAGGGCGCAGCGGCTCTGCTGCTGCAGTTGGCTGAAACGCTGCTGGATGGGGGTGCTGGTGGTCACGGCAGCGCAGGATCTGCCGTGAGCCTATGGGGTCGAGGACGCGGCTCCTAGACCTCGCTGGATTCTTCGAGTTGTCCCAGCTCCCGCAGGAGCTTCTCCTGTTCCTCAGGGCTCAAGGCATCAAAACGCTGCTGGAGCACGTCGTCGGTGGCGGCCTCATAGGCCGAGCGGTAGCGACGCCGCTGTTCCATGTAGGTCATGTTTCCCGTCACCACCCGGAAGAGGTAAGAACCGGTCCACACCAGCACCACCGCCACCAGGACAGCCTGGGCCGCAATTCCTGCGGAAAAACCCTCAAGCCCGGCGGCTTGAAACCCCCAGTACCCGAGGCCACCGATACCAAAGACCGCCAGACCGGCCAGCAGCGCTTTGCCGCGGGTGATGCCAGTGCTCATCAAACCTGACCTTGGCCCTGAAGGCGCAGGTTCACGAAGGGGGCCAGCACGATCAGGCCCGGGAAAAACAGAAAGACGAGGCCGTACACAGCTGTGCGTTCAATCTTGCCCATCACGGTCCAGCGCTTGGCCATCCAAGCCATCAGCGCCATGGGAACCACCAAGAGGTAGGCACCGCCTAGGGCCAGATAGGCACCGATCACCAGCAGTGATTCGCTCGAGAGAGAGCTGAGGAACCCAGGCAGGGGCACGGCAGCAAGGCAGTTGCAGCCCAAATCTAGGATGTGTGCCTGGAAGCGGGGTCCGCCTCCGGCGCCGGGGAGCATGGCGGAATTGGTAGACGCAGCGGACTTAAAATCCGCAGACGGCAACGTTGTGGGGGTTCAAGTCCCCCTGCTCCCATCATTTCGCTGCAGCTCAAGCCTGTCTTTTGACACGGGCGGCATTGCGGGCAGCGGTAGTTGGCAAATCATCACAGGGTCGTGCGACGTCACGTGGGCATTGCCAACGTGAGGCGTGCAGTACAGGTCAACCATGCTCGAGCTGCTGCCGCCGCTCAACGACCACAACCTGCCCTGGATGGACACGATCCATCCAATCGTCGTTCACTTCGTGATCGCCATGGCGTTGATCGCGTTCGTCTTCGACGTCATCGGCGTTGTCTGGAGAAAGCCTCCTCTGTTCGAGGTCAGCTTCTGGAACCTCCTCTTTGCCACAGGAGCGATCTTCGTGGCCATCATCTTTGGCCAGGTGGAGGCTGGCCTTGCGTCTCCCTATGGCGCGGCGCGGAACATCCTCGATATCCACACCACCATTGGCTGGTCACTGGCTGGTGTGTTGTCCCTGCTGTCGGGCTGGCGCTATGTGTTGCGTTCGCGGGATCCCGAAACGTTGCCCCTTTCTTTTCTCGGCGCTGGTTCTGTGGTGAGCGCGTTGGTTTTGGTTCAGATGGTGCTCGGCGACAAGTTGATCTGGACCTACGGACTCCACACCGTGAAGGTGGTCGCTGCCATGCGTGAGGGCCTGATCTGATGCTGCTTGCACTGGCCTATACGCCTGAACAGGCACCGGTTGAGCAGATCGCCCCTGAGCTGGGAGCGAATGGCTTGCCTTACAGCTTGCCGATCCACCCCAACCTGGTGCACCTCACGATTGGCTTGTTCGTGATTGCGATCGCCTTTGACGTGGTGGGTGCGCTGTATCCGCTGGAGAAGCGCGTCTTCCGTTTTCTGGCACTGCCGATCACCCGTGGAGGCTTCCACGACGTGGGTTGGTACAACCTCCTGGTCTGCTGTGTTGTGAGCTTCTTCACCGTCGCAGCAGGTTTCTACGAGATGCTCACCGCGGTGCCTCTTCCCGGGGTCACCAGCACCTTTGGTCTTGGCGGCATGACCACCATGCTCTGGCATGGCGTTGGCGGTGTGCTCGTGCTTGCGTCCATCGTCGGTATGACGGTGTGGCGTGGGTTTCAACGCTTTGCATGGCGTCGAGACATGGGGCGCCAGGTGCAGTGGCTCTATTTAGGCGTTGGTGTGGTCATGTTTGCCGTGATTGGTTTGCACGGCACCCTCGGAGCTCAACTTGCTGCTGAGTTTGGCGTGCACATCGCGGCCGACCAGCTCCTGCAGGCCGGGGCCGACCTCCACACTGCGCTGCCCTGAGGAGAGGTTTCCGATGACGAATTCTTCTAACCACTCCATCAACACGTCGGCCATCGCTGGAGTCAGCGTCTGGGTCGGCCTCGTTGTGGTCATCAGCGACTGGATGGGTAAGCAAGCCCATCACTGGCTTCCTGTCCAGGCTTCCACCGCTGCACCACTGGTGGATGACCTGTTCAGCTTCGAAACGGCTTTGGGCACCTTCGTGTTCATCGGTGTGGTGTCTGTGATGGTGTGGGTGATGCTCTTCAACCGCGCCGAGAAATACGACGAGACCGACGCCATCCCCATCGAAGGCAACACCCGCCTGGAGGTGATCTGGACGGCCATTCCGTTTGTGTTGGTGATGGCCATCGCCTTCTGGACGATCCGAGCCACCGGTGAGTTGGGCACCCTCGGACCCATGGAGCACATCCATCTCCGCAATTCCGCGGAGGAAGCCGGTGGTTATGCCGGGGATCGTCTTCCGGCGGAGCAAGTGGAGGTGATCGCCAGGCAGTGGTCGTGGGAGTTTCGCTATCCAGGCTCTGACGTCTCCTCCACCGAGCTTCACCTGGCTGTGGATCAACGCGTCACGTTCAGGCTGGTGTCCGAAGACGTGTTGCATGGCTTCTATATCCCAGCGTTCCGCGTCAAACAGGATGTGATCCCCGGACGCGCCATCGATTTAAACGTGACTCCCACCCTGGAGGGTGTCTATCGGTTACGGGATTCCCAGTTCAGCGGCACCTGGTTTGCTGCCAATCAAGCAGATGTGGTTGTCGAGAGCGCAGAAGCTCACCAAGCCTGGCTGGACAACGCCGCTCGCAGCCCCCTCCAGCCTGGTTTAAGTCAGGCGGTCTCTGAATACGCCATCCGGCAGGCTCGCGCCAATCCTGGTTGGGCCACGGTCCCACCTGCTCCACCTCCTCAGGTGAATATGCCCGGTTCCCCTGATCAGCCCCATACCGCCTAATGACGATCGCCACCTTCCCCCCTGAACCCAAGCCGGAGCCCAGCTGGGGCCGCTACTTCGGCTTCTGCACCGATGCCAAGGTGATTGGCATCCAGTACATCGTCACAGCCTTTTTCTTCTTCCTGATTGGTGGCCTGTTGGCCATGGTAATCAGGGGCGAGTTGATCACTCCCGCCAGCGATCTTGTGGATCGGGCCGTTTACAACGGCATTTACACGATGCACGGGACCATCATGTTGTTCCTGTTCATCTTCCCCGTGCTCAACGGGCTCAATAACCTATTGATCCCCACCATGATCGGCGCGCCTGATATGGCGTTTCCGCGCCTGAATGCGGTTGCATTCTGGTTGGTTCCGATCTTCGGCTTCCTGCTGATCGCTAGCTTCTTCGTTCCTGGTGGGCCTGCCTACTCGGGTTGGTGGAGTTACCCGCCGGTTAGCACTCAGAACCCAGTAGGCCATCTGATCAATGGCCAGGGTATGTGGATCACGGCGGTAGCACTCTCCGGGGTGTCCTCGATCATGGGGGCTATCAATTTTGTCACCACAATCCTGCGGATGCGTGCGCCAGGCATGACGCTGTTTCGGATGCCGGTGTTCTGCTGGACTGCACTTGCGGCTCAGAGCCTGCAACTGATCGGCCTTCCGGCGCTCACGGGTGGCGCGATCATGCTGCTGATGGATCTCACCTTTGGAACCAGTTTCTATCGCCCTGAAGGTGGTGGTGATCCTGTGCTCTATCAGCACTTGTTTTGGTTCTATTCGCATCCGGCTGTCTACGTGATCATCCTGCCGGTGTTTGGGATTTTCTCTGAGCTGTTCCCGGTTTATTCACGAAAGCCTTTATTTGGCTACGTCTATGTTGCTTTGGCTTCATTCATCATTGTGGGCCTCGGCCTGATCGTCTGGGTCCACCACTTCTTCTCAAGCGGAGTGGCCCAGTGGATGCGTAATCTCTTCATGGTGACCACCATGCTGATTGCGGTGCCCACCGGTGTGAAGGTCTTTGCGTGGCTTGGAACGATTTGGGGCGGCAAGTTGCGTCTCACCACGCCGATGCTGTTCTGTCTTGGCGGCTTGTTCAACTTCGTGTTTGCCGGCATCACCGGCATCATGCTCGCCACTGTGCCGGTTGATATCCACGTCTCCAATACTTATTTCGTGGTGGGTCATTTCCACTACGTGATCTACGGGGCGGCCGTGATGGGGATCTTTGCGGCCATCTACCACTGGTTTCCCAAGTTCATCGGTCGTATGCCCTATGAGGGGCTCGGCAAGCTGCACTGCCTTCTCACCTTTGTGGGCGCCAACCTCAACTTTCTGCCCATGCATCCCTTGGGGCTGATGGGGATGCCAAGGCGGGTGTCCAGCTACGACCCTGAATTCACCTTCTGGAACGTGATCGCCAGTTTGGGAGCGTTTCTGCTTGGTGTTTCGATTATTCCCTTCTTGTTGAACATGGTGAGCGCCTGGATCCGTGGTCCCAAGGCCACTCACAACCCATGGAATGCCATTGGTTTGGAATGGCTCTTGCCCTCTCCGCCCCCGGAAGACAACTTCGGTGAGGACGTGCCCACCGTCATCAGTCGCCCCTATGGCTATGGCAGTGGTGAGCCACTGGTTGAGCACCAGGAGGAGATTGAGCGCCGGCTTCAGCTTCAGGAGGCTGCATCATGACGACCACCACCCTGCACGAAGAGCATCCCAAGCACAACCTCACAGGCTTCATTATTTTTCTTTGCTCAGAAAGCGTCATTTTCCTCGCTTTCTTCAGCGGTTACGCCCTGCTGAAGACCTCGGCTCTGAATTGGCTTCCCAATGGTGTTGAGGGACTCGAATGGCGCATGCCTCTTGTCAACACCATTGTTCTGGTCTCCAGCTCCGGAACCATCGCCCTGGCCGAGCATTTCAAAGGTCGAGGCAAGATGCTCCTGTTCCGCGGCTTCTGGTTGCTGAGCATGGCCATGGGGGCCTACTTCCTCTACGGCCAAGCCGTGGAATGGAGTGGTCTCAAATTCGGATTCACTTCAGGCACCTTCGGAGGCACCTTCTATCTGCTCACGGGATTCCATGGTCTCCATGTGGCCACTGGCATCCTGCTGATGGGGCTGATGCTGATCAAGTCGTTTATCCCTGGTAATTACAGCGGTGGTGAGCAGGGTGTTCAGGCCACATCCCTGTTCTGGCACTTTGTGGATGTGATCTGGATCATCCTTTTTCTGTTGATCTACGTCTGGCAATAGGAGGTTCGCCATGATCATTGACGACAACCATTACGACGTGATCGTGATTGGCAGTGGTGCCGGCGGAGGCACGCTTGCTGGTCAGCTGGCCCGGTCGGGCAAGAGCGTGCTGCTTCTTGAGCGCGGCTCTGCCATGCCGCTGTCTGATCAGAACGTTGCGGATGTGGATTTGTTCCGCAAGGACCGCTATCACCCCGGCGAGCAGTGGTTCGGCACTGATGGCGATCCTTTCTCCCCTCAGACCATTTATGCCTTGGGTGGCAATACCAAAATCTGGGGTGGGGTGCTCGAGCGGATGCGCGAGCGTGAGTTCAGCGGCTCACCACTCCAGGAAGGAGCGGCTCCTGCCTGGGGGGTGAGTTATGCCGAGTTCGCTCCCTTCTACGACCGAGCCGAACAGCTGTATCGCGTCCACGGCGAGAGTGGCGTTGATCCCTGCGAGCCGCCCCGTCAGGGCAGCTATCCGTTCGAGCCGAAACCGATCGAACCGTTCATGCAGGAGCTGCGTGCGTCGCTCACCCGTCAGGGTGTGCACCCGTATGTGCTGCCGCAGACCTGGTCGGACTCTGCTCTTGATCCCACCGGTGATGCCGAGTTGTTTGGCGTTGATCCCGCCCGGGCTTCGACCTCTGTGCAGATACGAGATCGGGCCAGGGTTCGCCGGCTGCATGTGAACCCCAGCGGCACAGAGGTTCGTGGTGTTGAGGCTGAGATTGATGGCCAATGCTGGTTGTTCACTGCCCACGTGGTGGTGTTGGCCGCCGGTGCAATCAATACGGCTGAGATCTTGTTGCGCTCGGCCACCGAGCACCACAGTCGTGGTTTGGCGAACGGCTCTGATCAGGTTGGCCGCAATCTGATGAAGCCTCAGCTCACATCGATCATCCAATTGGCTGCCGAACCCAATTCGGGGCGTTATGGGCGCAGTCTCGGTGTCACCGACTACTACTGGGGTGACCAGAACGTGAGCTTCCCGTTGGGCTCCATCGCCACCGGGGGCGGAGTTCTGCAGGACGCTTTGTTTGCAGAGTCACCGCCTGTGTTGTCTTTGGTGACCAAGCTGATGCCCAACTTCGGGCTTGAGCAGCTAGCGGCCCGCTCTGTGGCCTGGTGGGCGATGAGCGCTGTTCTGCCGGATCCTCATAACCGTGTCACGCTCCGCGGCAACCATCTCCAGATTCACTACGTCCCCAACAATCGTGAGGCTCACGACCGGCTGGTCTACCGCTGGATCGACACCCTCAAGCTTGTCGAGAACGATCCGAACTGCCACGTGGTGAAGCCGGCTCCGACGCATCCTCGCGGTGAGGCCCCTCTCACGGTGATGGGCAGTGTCTGTGGCACCTGCCGGATGGGTTCCAATCCAGCCACCTCGGTTGTCGATCTTCAGGGCCGCACCCATGAGCTCAGCAACCTGTACATCGCAGATGCCAGTGTGTTCCCGAGTTGCCCGAGCGTCGGTCTTGGTCTCACCGTGATTGCCAATGCTCTGCGCATTAGCGACGAGGTTTTGAAAGCACTATGACGTCTTTGAGCGGTGCCGCACCAGCAGGATCTGAGCTCCGCCGTATGGCGGAGCGAGACCACGAGGGAGTGTCCTGGGATCTCTGGGGCAGCTACCTGCCCGAACGTCAGTGGGGAACGGTTCGAGAGGACTACTCGGCTGACGGCAATGCCTGGAATTCGTTTCCCCATGACCATGCCCGCTCCCGTGCCTATCGCTGGGGCGAGGATGGACTCCTTGGCATCTGCGATAACCAATGCCGCCTTTGTTTTTCGCTGGCCCTCTGGAATGGCGTTGATCCGATCCTGAAAGAGCGGCCTTTCGGCCTCGCCAATGAAGAGGGCAACCATGGCGAGGACATCAAGGACTATTACTTCCACATCGCCAACACTCCAACCCATAGCTTCATGCGCGGGTTGTATAAATATCCGCAGCAGCGATTCCCTTATGAGCAGCTGCTGGAGGAGAACCGTCGCCGAGGGCGTGATCAGCCCGAATTCGAGCTGGTGGACACGGGGATCTTCGATGAGAGTCGCTATTTCGATGTCTTCATCGAATACGCCAAGGCTGGTCCAGATGACATCGCCATTCGCATCCGGGCGATCAATCGGGGTCCCGATCCGGCTCCGCTGACGTTGCTGCCCACGCTCTGGCTGCGCAACACCTGGTCATGGGGCTACCCCGATGAGCATGAGCAGCCGATGCGGTTGGACGGGGATGCCGTACAGGCTCAGGCTGGCGGTGGCCTTGGCAGCTATCGGTTGGCCTGCGCCGTGGATGGAGCCTGGCTCTTTACCGACAACGAGACCAACACCGAGCGGCTGTATCAGGAGCCCAACAAACGCCCATTTCAGAAGGACGGGTTCCATCGCTATCTGATCGATCGCGAGCAGGGCGCGATCAACCCGGATCAGCAGGGCACCAAAGTGGCTCGTCACCTGCAACACACCCTGCAGCCTGGCGAGGAGTGGCAGGTGGACTTGCGCCTCAGCGGCCCTTTAAGTCCGCCTAATCCGGAGCCCTTGAAGGATGGCGTTGATGCTCTGTTCCGAGCGCGAGAACAGGAATGGCATGAGTTCTTCGAGAGCCGTGTTCCCCATCTCAGCGACGACGATCGATTGATCCACACCAGCGCCGCTGCTGGTCTGTTGTGGTGCAAAAAGTATTACGGCTGGAGTGTGCTGCGCTGGTTGGATGGTGATCCCACAGCCCCGACCCCACCTCGACAACGCTGGAACACGCAAAACGCCGGCTGGCAACGCCTGCATGCCCATGATGTGATCTCCATGCCGGACGCGTGGGAATACCCCTACTTCTGCCAGTGGGACCTGATGTTCCACGCTGTGGCGTTCACGGTGTTTGATCCCGCCACGGCTAAGCAGCAGTGCATGTTGCTGCGCTCTCCTCACTACACGGCGCCCAATGCCCAGACACCGGCCTACGAATGGGCCTTGTCTGATCCCAATCCACCGATCGGGGCGTGGGCTGCGATGCGGATCTTCCAGATTGATCGCAAGTCCAGTGAAGAGTCCGACCTTGGCTTTTTGAGGGCGGCCCTGCGCAAACTGATTCTGGAATACGGCTGGTGGGCTAACCGCAACGACCGTTCCGGCGACAACGTCTTTGAAGGTGGTTTTCTCGGTCTCGACAACATTGCGGTGTTTGATCGGCGCTTTCCTCTCGCCGATGGCAGTCATATTGAACAGTGTGATGGCACCTCATGGATGGCATCACTGAGCCTCAATCTGCTCAATATCAGCGTTGAGCTCAGTCGCGAAGAGCCTGAATATGCTGATATCTGCGAGCGCTTTGTCTATGACTATGTGCAATTGGCGCTCACCCTGAATACAGCTGGCAGCAATGGTTTTTCCAGTTGGGATGAGGAGGATGGTTTCTACTACGACGTGATCAAGCGGCCCGATGGCAGCACCAGCTTCCTGAAGACACGCTCTGTCTGCGGTTTGGTGCCATTGCTGGCCGTTGCTAGTTTTGATGTGGATACGGTGAAGCGGCTTCCAGTGCTGAATGTGTCGGAGAGCCTTAAGTGGTTCCTGCATGAGCGCACTAAGCCCCAGTGGTTGATCGACAACTTCGGCCAGTGGCGCAATGACCGCCTCCTTTTTGCCTTGGTGCCCGAGGAGCGGCTGCGTCGCATCTGCGAACGCTTGTTTGACGAGAACGAGTTCCTCTCTCCCTATGGAATCCGCGCTCTGTCCAAGGTGTATGAGGATCACCCTTACACCTTCACCGAAGGCAGTGATTCCCAGACATTGGCTTACAGCCCTGCGGATAGCCCCGTAGCGATGTTCGGTGGCAACTCCAACTGGCGTGGTCCCGTCTGGATGCCGATCAACTTCTTGCTGATTGAGGCCCTGCAGAAATTCGGCCACTACTACGGTGATTCATTCCAGGTGGAATTCCCCACCCGCTCCGGCAACTGGATGAGCTTGTGGGAGGCCTCCCTTCAGCTGGAGCACCGATTGGTGAATCTGTTCCGCCGCGACAGTGACGGCCGCCGACCCTTTAATGGTGCCGTGAAGCTCTTCCAGAACGATCCACACTGGCGTGATCTGATTCTGTTCAACGAGTATTTCCACGGCGACAACGGATCCGGTGTGGGCGCCAGCCATCAGACCGGTTGGACGGCGATGGTCTGCAAGATGATCAACCAGCTCAATCGTTATCCGTCATCCGCTCCAGGCTCGTGACAAAGCCGAGACAGAGCCTGTTGTTGCTTCTAGTTTGCGGTCACTGATGGACATCCCGTGGATCTGCTCCAGTCACTCGGCCAGCTGCAGAAGCCTGAGACCAACCACTTCGATCTGCTGATCATCGGTAGTGGTGCTGGAGGTGGCACCCTGGCGCGGGTGTTGGCTCCTACGGGTTTGCGCATCCTCATCCTGGAGCGAGGTGATTGGTTGCCGCAGGAACCCCAGAACTGGGATGCCGACGAGGTCTTTCAGAAGGGTCGCTACCTCAGTAAGGACATCTGGTACGACGGCAAGGGCAATCCCTTTCAACCCGGCACGCACTACTTCGTCGGCGGCGCCACGAAGATGTATGGCGCTCATCACTTCCGCCTGCGTCAGCGCGATTTTGAAGAGCTGGAGCATCACGACGGCATCTCGCCGGCCTGGCCCCTGCGGTACAGCGACTTTGAGCCTTGGTATCAGCAGGCTGAGGCGATGTACCACGTGCACGGACTGCGCGGTGAAGATCCCACCGATCCCCCCAGTTCGGCGCCCTATCCCCATCCGCCGATCACCCATGAACCACGCATCCAAAAGCTGGCGGATGACCTGCGCAGCGCTGGTCTGCATCCGTTCCATGCCCCCAGCGGCGTGATGCTCGATGAGGGCAACATGCCCTATAGCCGGTGCCGTCGCTGTAACAACTGTGATGGCTTCCCCTGTCTGGTCCACGCCAAGGGCGATGCTGAGGTGTGTGGGGTGCGTCCTGCCCTGGCGGCGAGCGCCAACGTGTCCTTGCTCACCCGCGCTGAAGTGAAGCGGTTGGTCACCGATGCCGCTGGTACCACGGTCACAGGGGTTGAGCTTGTTCGCGATGGAGAGGAGCTGCGCTACTCCGCTGATCTGGTGGTGGTGAGCTGCGGTGCAGCGAACAGTGCGCGGCTGCTGTTGATGTCCGCCAACGACAAGCACCCGCGCGGCCTGGCTAACGGCTCCGATCAGGTGGGCCGCAATTACATGTTCCACAACAGCAAGGCGGCGGTGGCCTTGTCGCATGAGCCCAATCCCACCATCTTCCAGAAAACGATCTCGATCAATGACTGGTATTTCGGGGACGCCGACTATGACTACCCCATGGGCAATATCCAGATGACCGGGAAAACCCGCGGGGCGATCATGAAGGGTTATGCGCCGCTGGAAACGTTCCTGATGCCCAACTGGAGCATGGATGAGATCGCCGCTCATGCTCTTGATTTCTGGATCACGACGGAAGATCTTCCCGATCCCAACAACCGGGTCAAGGTTGATGCGGCCGGTCACATTCACCTCGACTACACGGTGAATAACCAGACCTCAGCCAATCGTCTCTGGGGACGGCTTCAGGGAATGCTCGACAAGCTCTACCTCAAGAAGCATTTGGTTGAGCGGCAGATCTACATCAAGAATCCGATGGGCATTGCCGCGGTGGGACATCAAGCCGGCACCTGCCGCTTTGGCACCGATCCCGCCACATCGGTTCTGGATGTGAACTGCAAGGCCCACGAGCTGGATAACCTCTACGTGGTGGATACCAGCTTCTTCCCCAGCATCGGTGCGGTGAATCCATCGCTCACCGCCATCGCCAACGCCATCCGCGTCGGCCATCACCTCAAGGAGCGGCTGGGCGTGGGGTGATGGGCCAGCCGGCTGGGGGCTGAATCAGACCCCCAGCCAGATGCGCAGCAGATCTTCCAGCAGCAGGGTGTCCAGTGAGAGCAGTCCGCCCCCGCAGAAGATCAGCACCACGCACATCACCACATACATCGCCGCTTTTTCCCAGCTCGGGGGCTCGCCCACACCCATGGGACCGGCGTAATCGCCCTCGGGGATCTGGTAGGGATCAGCGGCGATGAACGGAAAGCCGATGCGAATTTCCAGCACCATGGCGTAAGCCATTGAGACCAGGATCGCGAAGGATGCCAGCGGTGTGAGTAGGCCCACGATCAGGGCGATGCCACCAGCCCACATCGAGCCGGCCGACAGGAAGCAGAGCCAGGCCGGTGTCTGCAACATCTGAGCCCAGGTCTGCAGGTTGCGCAGCTTTGGCCAGCCATGGCGAATGAAGCAGATGCCCATGAACACCCGCAGGAGGAACAAGGCGGCTTGGGCGAGGGTGGAGGGAGCTGCTGGTACCAGCAGTTCCACAACAGTGATCTCCATGGGGTTCGAGAGTTTGGGGAACGCTAAGGGGGGTGTTTCGTTGCTGCAGCAGCGCTGTGCTCAGCTGCACACCAATTGCAGCTGATGGCCGTCAGGGTCGCGGATCTGCAGGGCATGGCTAAATCCCAGGCAGTCAGCTTGGGGGCCAGAAAGCTCCACGATTCCTGCGCTCACCGGGCTTCCGCCGAAGCCCTCCAGGCGTGAGGCGATTGCTTCGAGATCGCTCACCTCCAGGCGGATCTGCCAGTGGGCGCCATCGGCAGCGTTCTGGTCAGCGGGCAGGGGGCGTCCGCCCAGGGGCTGGAGATAGTTGAGGCATTCCACGCCGGGGCCCTCCGCGCAGCGGTGCCCGGTGATCCGGACTTCTGTGCCGGACAAGCCATCGAGATGATCCTGTTCGATGCCGCTGTTGATGCCATCCCCGCCAAGGCGCAGCCCCAGCAGCTCCTCGTAGAAGCGGCAGCTGCGTGGGGTGTCGGCATTGGCGATGGCGCTGTGGTCGATGCCTAGAAACGGCGATGCCGAGAGGGGGCGGTGCCAGCGCGGCTCGCCTTTGTCGGGTGGGAACTGCAGCAGTTCCAGGCAATGCCCTTCGGGATCGTGGAACTTGAAGGCCGCAATGCCAGCGGCAGCCTTGTTCCAGCTGGGCAGGATTTGGGGGGTGCTGGAGATGCGTTGCAGTTGGCCTCGCTCGATCAACGCCTGGATTGGCGCTGCGGCGGTTTCCATGTCGTCCACGACGACGCAGATGTGTTGGAACCAGAGGTCGATGCTGCGGGAGTCGGCGGGAATCGGGCGACCGGGGCGCAGGCCTGTGCCCAGTTCCAGCACCTGCAACAGCTCGAGCTGTTCAGCTCCAAGCTGCATCCGCAACACCTTCAGACGACTCCCTGTCAGCCCCAGGAGCTCGGCGTAGGGGCCGCCATGGATCTCAAAGCTGTCGCCGCGGCGGCAGCCCAGGTGGGCGATGTAAAACGCCGCCACCGCTTCGGCATCGCGGCAGGTAAAGCCGATGCTGCGGATGTGGGGTGTGGCCATGGGCTGTCGTTAGTGGGGATCGTTCTGCAGGGCTGCGGCACCGGTGGCGGCGATGGCAGCATCGAGATCCGGCGTCATTCCCGACACGCCAATGGCGCCGATGCAAAGGCCGTCGTGCAGCAGCGGCAGCCCACCGCCCATGGCCACGGCCGCTTCCTTAAACACTGCCGAGAGCTGAAGCAATGCAGGACGGGAGCCGTTGATGGCCGCCTCCTGGTCGGCGGTGGCTTTGCCGTTCAGCGCGGCCATGCGGGCCTTGGCCAGGGCCACCGAGGCGCTGGACGGGCTGGCCCCATCCAGGCGCAGCAGGAGCAAGGGGTGCCCCCCGCTGTCGCAGATGGCAAGGCTCACCGTCGCTTGATGTTGGCTGGCCATCGTCTCGGCGGCGGCGGCGATGCGACGGCAGTCAGCGAGCTCTAGAGCGGCGATGGTGCGCATCGGGCCTCAGCTCCACACAATTTTCATCAGCCAGAGGTGGCCCTCCAGCTCCACGCCGGCTGCGGCTGCCTCCAGATCGGAGTCGCTGAGCCGCAGGGTGGCTTCGGCCTGGTGTTTCACAAGATCCACCCCGGTGAAGCTGTAGCCATGTTCTGCCCCCAGGGCCGCGATGGCGTTGAGGTTTGGGCAGCTGCTGAAGCGTTGCAGAAGGGCAGCATCGCCCTTCACTTGCTTCAGGAAGGTTTCAAGTTGGGGATTGGCCATGGTGAGAGGGTCAGCGGTGCCAGGTGGCGCCGCGGGTGTTGGTGAACAGGGCGTAAATCGCCGTGGAGGCACAGAGAAACAGGCGGCTGCCGTAGCGATCGCCGAAGCAGAGGTTTGAGACCCGTTTGGGGACCAGCACCTTGCCGATCAATGCCCCGTCGGGGGCGATCACATGGACCCCATCGGCGGCGCCGCACCAGAGGTGGCCGTGCTCGTCGACCCGGAAACCATCGGCCCAGCCAGGACTGATCTTGTGGAACACTTCTCCGCCGCTGAGGCTGATCCCATCGTTCCCCACCTGGAAGCGACGGATGTATTGCCGGGGGGCGCTGTCGCCTGGTGCGCCGGATTCCGCCACATAGAGCAGTTGCTCATCGGGTGAGAAGGCGAGGCCGTTGGGACCATCGAAATCGGTGGCCATGGCCTGCGCCACGCCAGTGGCTGGATCGAGCCGGTACAAAGCCGGCGCTTGCTCGGAGGTTTGGCGCCCGCCTTCGTAGTCGTTCATCAATCCGTAGAGCGGATCGCTGAACCAGATCGAGCCATCGCTCTTCACCACCACGTCGTTGGGGGCATTGAGGCGGTGACCCCGGGCCTGACTCACCAGGGTGGTGGTCTCGCCGTTGTGCTCGCGGCGGGTGAGGCAGCGGCTGCTGTGATGGCATTGGATCAGCCGTCCCTCCAGATCGCGGGTCTGGCCATTGGCGAAGTCCGATGGCTCCAGGAAGGTGCTGACGCCGTGTTGTTCACTCCAGCGCAGCGTGCGGTTGTTGGGGATATCGCTGAACAACAGGCAGCGGTGATCGCCAAACCACACCGGTCCTTCCACCCAGCGGAACCCCTCAGCCAGCAGTTCGAGCTCGGCGTTGAACAGCACCAGCGCCTCAAAGCGAGGGTCGTAACTCTCGGTGCAGCCGGAGGGTTGATTCATTACTGGAAAAATCCCGGCGGTGCCTGGCGCCAGGCGTCGTCATTGCGCTGGATGATAAGCTGTACGCAGGGCTCATCGCCCACCTGGGCTGAGAGATGCCCTTTGTGGCCGTCGGGGGTGGCGATGCAGCCCTGATCACCACCGAAGGAATACTCGCCGGCGCGCATGATCACGGTCTGGCCATCCATGCTTCGCACCGACCAGGCTCCGCGCAGCACATAAATCCATTTGGGCACGTGGTTTTCATGCCAATCAGCCGTCCACCCCACCGGCAGATAGGTGACGAAGGCATTGCCCTGATCGAATAGGGGGCGGGAGAACTGGGGCGAGTCGCCAGGCCCCAACTGGCCCAGCTCGAACTGGCTGATCGTGCACTGCTGCTGACGACTGATACCGTCGGCCCCGGTCCACAGATGCCAATAGGTTTCGGGCTTGGGGGCCAAGCTGAAGGGATCGCTCATGGACAAGACGTCAGTCCTTGATGGCGATGGCAGAGATTTCCAGCTGAATGCCGAGCACCAGGGCGGCCACCTGCACCACCGCCCGCGAGGGGTAGGCCTGCGGATCAGGGAAATACTCCTGCCATACGGCGTCGAACGTGTCGAGCTTGTCGATGTCGGTGAGATACACCGTGGCACTCACCACATGCTCGAAGCCGAAGCCAGCTTCCTCAAGCACAGCCTGCATGTTGCGCATCACCTGCCTCGACTCCAGGGTGATGTCGCCATCGCCCACCTTGAGATTGGTGCTGGGATCCACCGGCAGCTGGCCAGTGATGAACAGCGTGTTCCCCATCTGGAACCCCTGGCTGTAGGAGGCCACGGGCTTGGGGAAGCGATCACTGTGAATAGCCCTGCGGATCACACCGGCAGTCATCGACGTGCAGCCAAGAACGGCTCTTTCAAGCTAGGCAGACCGTCCGCAATGTCATCGCTCTGTGATGGAAGTGCGTGCGGATTGAGATGGTGTTTCAGATGGCGGGCAGGAACCGGAGCTTCCCCCTAACGTCTCAGCACCTCGGCGCCCTCTGCGTCCCTCGTTATGACCTCCTCGAACCCCTACGCCCTCGAGACCCTCTCCAACCTGCTCAAGGGCAAGGTGATCATCGTGACCGGTGGCAACAGCGGCATCGGTAAATCGATCGTTGAGGTGGTGGCTCGCCTCGGTGCCCGCGTGGTGATCGACTACCGCTCCCATCCCGAAGCCACCGAAGCGATCGAGCAGGAGATCGGCGAACTCGGCGGCAGCTGCTTCGGGGTGCAGGCCGACGTGGGCAATCTCGACGATCTGCAGCGGCTGGTGCAGGCGGCCGTGGACCGCTATGGCCGCCTCGATGTGATGGTGAACAACGCCGGCATCGAAACCCGCACCTCGATCCTCGACACCACCCCAGAGGATTTCGACAAGGTGCTCAACGTGAATCTGCGTGGCGTGTTCTTCGCCACCCAGTACGCCGCCAAGCAGATGATTGCCCAGGGCAGCGGCGGCCGCATCATCAACATCTCCTCGGTGCATGAGGACTGGCCGATGCCCAACAACACCCCTTATTGCGTCGCCAAGGGAGGCGTTCGCATGCTCACCCGCACGGCTGGTGTGGAGCTGGCCTCCAAGGGCGTGTCGATCGTGAACGTGGGTCCTGGTGCGGTGGCCACCCCGATCAACGACTCCACGATGAACAACCCTGAGCTGCTGGCCAAGCTCAACGCCGCCATCCCGATGGGGCGCATGGCCCAGCCCGATGAGATCGCCAAGGTGGTGGCCTTCTTGGCCAGCGATGCCGCCAGCTACATCACGGCCACCAGCATCTTTGCCGACGGCGGCATCATGCAGAGCAGCCCTGGCCTGTGAGGGTTCGTTGAGGATCACCCGCGAGCAGCTGCAGCGGATCCGGCGCCGGCATCTCGGCTACCGGATCATTCTCGTCTACGAGCTCCTGATGCTGCTGCTGCTGCCCTTGGCCCAGATCTATTCGCCGCTGCTGTCGCTGCTGCTAACCGGCCAGGCGTTGGTCTTCATGGTGTTCGTGAGCCGGTTCAGCTCCCTCAAGCGCACCCGGCCGTTGATGTATGCCCTGGGCTGCACGGCCATAGCGCTTGAGGTGATCTGGCACCTGGCCCTGATTGTGAGCCCGGATCTTGGCCGGCTGCTCACCCTCCCTCATGTGGTGGTGTGGGTGATGTTTCTGCTGGTGACCGTGGTGCGCAAGGTGAAGTCGTTGATGCGTGAACCCTTTGTCACCATGTCGGTGGTGTTGGGGGCTGCATCCGGCTACCTCACCGTGGGGATTGCCGGTGGCGTGTTGCTGACCGCTATATGGGTGTTGCAGCCAACGGCCTTTGTGGCTTCCGCCCTGCCGGCCCTCGGCCCCGGCGGCGATGTGAGCGTGGGGGTGGCCCCCGCCTTGATGGCGGCGTCCTTTGGCCTGCTCACCACGGTGGGCACCGAAGTGCTCAACCCCAGCAACGTGTCTGTTCAAGTGGTGTCGAATGTGATCACCATCGCCGGTCAGCTCTACGTTGCGATCCTGATTGCGCTGATCCTCGGGCGCGTGCAAAAACGGCTCCCATGACTGCGATACGCCATCTGCTCCAGCGGCTTGGGCAATTGGGGCTTCTGGGCTTGATGGTGGGCCTGGTGTGTTGGCCCTTCAACCTGTTCGATCGCTGGGGTGATCAGCTGCTTGGCCTGCTGCCGGCCTTCAGCGGTCAACCCTGGCGACCGCTGACGTTGTTGCTGGCCTGCTCGCCTCTGGTGGTGGTGCCGTTGCTGTTGTGGTTGCAGAGCAGAACGCTGCGACGTGGTCGCGGTTCGGGTATTCCCCAGACGATGACCAGCATCGAGCATCCGGAGCAGGCTCCGGAGCTGTTGGGCCTGGTGCCCACGCTGCAACGCCTGATCCTCTGGGCCTTCGCCACGCTGAGCCTCCTGCCCCTCGGCCGTGAGGGGCCGGTGGTGCAGGTGGGCGCTTCCGCTGCCCTCTGGTTCCGCCGCTGTTTTCCCCGCTGGCTCAACGACATCAGCCATGCCGATCTCTTGGCGGTGGCGGGTGGAGCAGGCCTGGCAGGAGGTTTCAACACCCCGCTGTTGGGAGTGGTGTTCGTGGCGGAGGAGTTCATGGGCAGCTTTTCAACGGCCTTGATTTGGCCGGCCCTGGTGATCGGTGCTCTGGCCGCTGCCTTCAGCAGCCTGGTGGGTGAGCCCGAATTCGCCCTTGGCATGGTGGGTGTGGCTCCCGACGAAATCAATCAGCTGCTCTGGGCAGTGCCTTTGGGGCTGCTGGCAGGCGGCCTCGGCGCTGTGTTTGCCCGGCTGCTGCTGAGCACCACCCGCCGTTGGCGTCAGGTGTCGTTGCAGAAGCCGCTGCCCTTGGGCCTCGCCGTGGGTGGTCTGCTCAGTTTGTTTTTAGTGGTGAGCGGCGGAGCCAGTGGCTGTGATGGCGAGCTGTTGATGACCCACATGATTGAAGGTGGCAGCCCCACGAACGCTCTGCTGCCGGGAGCGCTCGGCGACCTGTTGACCCTGGTGCTGCGCTTGATCGCACCGGTGTTGGCCTTGGCAAGCGGCATTCCCGGCGGCTTGATTGATCCTTCGTTTGCCTTCGGTGCGGTGTTGGGCCATGGCCTTGGCGATCTGGCCATGGCGCCCCAGCTGGGCCTCACCCTGGGAATGGTGGCCGGCTTGGCTGGCGCCACGCAGCTGCCGGTGATGGCCGTGTTGTTCGGCGTGCGCCTGGCCGGGGATCAGCAGCTGCTCCCCGGACTCCTGCTGGCCGCAGTGATCGGCGCCTATGTGAGCCGGGCTTTTGTGGAGAAGCCGGTGTATCACGCCCTCAAGGACATCGCCGATGAGGCGATGACCTGATCAACGCCTCCCCATCACGACGATGGCGCTCCGGTGATCACCAAGGCGGAGCGCTCCCGCGTCACGATCACCCAGAGCCATTTCAACAGCAGGCTGATCCTGTTTTCGTTGTCGGGCATGAAGGCGAGGTGGGCCAGGCCCCAGATCAGCCAGCCAAGGGCGCCCGTCACCTTGAACCCACGCAGATCAGCCACGGCGAACAGGGGGCCCACCACCGCCATGCTGCCGAAATCCGTGAAGACGAAGGCGGGGTGGGTCTGGTTCTGGAGCTTGGCCAGGATGTCCTTGGCGACCCAGCCCCCCATCTGTACGGCAGGCCCCGCCATGCCGGGCAGTGGTTTGCCGTTGCTGGTGTGGCTGTAGCTGCACAGGTCACCCACCACGCGAATCTCCGGGTGACCGGCAATCGAGAAGTCGGGTTCCACGGTCACTCGACCGCCCCGATCGATGCTGCATCCGGTCCGATCAGCCAGCAGCTTGCCCAGTGAAGAGGCGGCTACGCCGGCGGTCCAGCAGATGGTGCTGGCTTCCAGGGTCACCTCCCCCTCGCTGGTGGTGACCACCACCTTGCCCTCTTCGATGGTTTTGACCCGGCCGCCCAGCAACAGCTCCACGCCGGAGCGCTTCAGGTGATCGCCGGTGGCTTTGGAGAGCTTGGGATCCATGGCCCGCAGCACCCGATCGCCGGGGTCCACGAGCGTGACCTTGCAGTGGCTGGGGTCGATCTGTTTGAAATCGCGCTCGAGGGTGTGGCGCATCAGATCGTTGAGGGAGGCGGCCAGTTCACAACCGGTGGGACCACCGCCGACCACGACCACGGATTGCAGCAGGCGGCGTTTGTCGAGGTCGGGAGTCTGTTCGGCCTCTTCGAGGGCGCCGAGCACGCGCTTGCGAATGCCGTAGGCATCCTCAAGCGATTTCATCGGTGTGGCGAACTCGGCCCATTCGTCGTGGCCGAAGAAGCTGCTGGTGGCGCCGGCCGCCACGATCAGATGGTCGTAGCTGAGCCGACGGTTGTTGAACACCACCTCGCGGGCACTGGGGTCGATGTCGTCCACCTCCCCCATCAGGATCTGCACATTGGGCGCCTGGCCGAGCATGATCCGCAGCGGTGAGGCAACGTCCGTCTGCGACACCAGTCCGGAGGCCACCTGATAGAGCAGGGGCTGGAACAGGTTGAAGTTGCGCTTGTCGATCAGCGTGACGCGCACGGTTTTGCCCGCGAGAGCATGGGCCGCTTTCAGACCGGCAAAGCCACCGCCGACGATCACCACATGGGGGGCGTTCCTGAGCAGTTCAGTGGGCGGTGTGAGTTCGAGGTAAAACCGCTCCGGAGCCATCGATGCAAGGACGGGTTGGCCTCACGGTATCGACACTTGCCAGGTTGCGTTGGCTTTACAGCCCCACCTTCACCTTCACCGGTTGTTGTGGATCCACGTCCACCTGGAGTGGTTTGTCCTCGTCGACCTTGATCTGAATCGGATTGGGGTTGCTTACCTCAACCTGCACAGGTGTTTTGTTCGACACACTCAGATCGATCGGTGCGTGTTCGGCCACTTTCACCTGCAGGTCTTGGGTGGGCTCGATCTGGATCGCTCGAGGCATGTTCAGCTCCGCATCCACCTTGCCGCCCAGGCGCAGCGGTTCGGCGAAGCTGTGCACGATCCGCAACTGGATCGGGTGGCGGGTGAGATGCATCAGCCCGGCCATGGCCATGCTGCCCAGCACGAGCGCTGTGATTGGCCAGCGCAGCTTCAGCCAGGGGGGATTCATGTGGCGAACGGGAGCAGCGTTTATTCAAGCTGCAGCTCCCGCGATCTGCTGAGCGGTCTGCGGGTCGGGTCAGCGCCGGCCGAGCAGTTCTTCCCAGCTCAGCGGTTTGTGGGTGGGGTGTTGTGGAACGGGATGGTGCTTGGGCTGGCCGGGATGTGAGCCGTTGGGTTTGGAACTGTGGTGATTGATGGTTTTCATGTTGTCTGTTTCTCGTTTTCACTCCGCCTGGATGTCAGTGGTGACATCGCTGTCGTCGTTGTTATCGCCTGCCGTGCATCGCATGCAGTCGGCATGAACAGGGTGTTCAGCCGTTGTTTTGACGTGCTCAGGAGCGCGTTGGGTTCAGGGCGCGTTGGTGCTCGCCGCTGATTCCACTGCTTCACCATAGACCCTGTTGAAACGCGATGCCACACGTGGTTGCACAACCTGTGCTGATCCTGGGGGGATTTCTGATCACCGAAGAGGCCTATCAGCCCATGTGCAGCTGGTTGCAGCAGCAGACGCAAGAGCCAGTGGAGCTCGTGCCCGCCAGTCGTTTCGACTGGTTGCTCACCTCCTGGTCCTTCGGCTGGCGGCGTCTACTGGATCGGGTGGCTGAGCGGGCCGAGGCCATGGCGGCTTGCTCTGCCACCGGCAAGGTGACCCTGATTGGTCACAGTTCTGGTGGGGTGATGCTGCGGCTGTTCCTGGGGGAGGACTCCTTCGCCGGACGGTGCTACGACGGCAAACGCTGGGCTGATCGCCTCTACAGCCTTGGTAGTCCTCATACGGCTGTGCGGGCAACGCCCCTGCGCGCCTTGGTGGATCGCCGCTACCCCGGCGCCTATTTCGCCGATGCAGTCCACTATGTCTCCGTGGCTGGAGCCTTGGCTCCCCTGGATGGCTCTGCCCTGAGCCAGCGGATGGCGGCGCGTTCGTATCAGGCCATTGCCGGCCGCACCGACCTCGAAGGAGATGGTCTGGTGCCGGTGGCATCGGCATTGCTGCAAGGGGCTGAGGCCATCACCCTTCCGGGTGTGGCGCATGGCGGTGCCTTCGGTGATCGGTGGTATGGCACACCTGCGGTGATGCCGCAGTGGTGGCGAGGCTGAGCAGATGGAGCTTCAGCGGCGCTCCAGGCGCTCCAGGCTTGGGATCAGGGCCATGGCGGCCACCAGGCCCAGCCCCAGAATCAGCAGTGCGGGCACCAGGGCTGCCCCCACCCGCTCATCGCTGGCGTACTGATACACCCGCACCGCCAGCGTGTCGAAATCAAAGGGGCGCAGGGCGAAGGTGAGCGGTAGTTCCTTCACGGTGTCCACAAACACCAGGAGCCCTCCCACCAGCAACGGCCCGCGCAGCAGGGGTAGATGCACGCGCTGCAGCACCCCTAGCCAGCTCTGGCCCAGCGAGGTGGCCGCTTCATCCACGCTGGGCGGGATGCGCTCCATGGCCGCATCGAGGCCGCCCTTCGAGACCGCCAGGAAGCGATCGGTGTAGCCCCACACCAGCAGCAGCAGCGGGGCCAAGGCCAGGGGGCCGCCGATCAGCATCAGTGCCAGGGCCAACACCGTGCCAGGGATGGCGTAGCCAAGACCGGAGATGAAGGTGAGGCGTTGCAAGAGCCGATTGGGGATCCAGCGTTTGGCGATGGCGAGCATCAGGCCGGCTGCCACGGTGAGCAGCGCTGCCAGCAGCGCCAGGCTGAAGCTGCGGCCACCGAGGGCCAGTAGCTCGCTGGTGTCTTCCGCCCTGATCTGATCCCAACTCAGAGCTGTCCAGATCGCCGGCACCCCAAGGCTGATGAGTGGCGGCAGGCCGCAGGTGAGCCAGCTGCCCCAACGGCGCAGGCCCTGCAGGGTCCATTGGGGATCGGCATCCCCGTCGTTGCCCAGATTCCAACAGCGGCTGCGCTGACGCAGGTTGCGTTCCGCGCCCACCAGCAGCGCCACGATCACCAGCGCCATCAGTGCCAGGGCCACAGCTCCCTGGGGATCGCCGTCCTGCTGCCAGCGCATCAGGATGCCGCTGGAGAGGGTGGGGACACCCAGCAGTTGCACGGCCCCTAATTCATTCACCACCTCCATACCGCCCAGGGCCACTCCAGCCCCAATGGCAGGCAGCGCCATCGGCAATGCCACCCGCCGGAAGCTGCCCCAGGGGCCAACCCCCAGGCTGCGGCAGGCCTCCAGCTGCCTTCGGCCGCTCACCGAGAAGCTTTCGGTGGAGAGCAGGAACACATAGCTGTAGGTGCTCAGCACCATCACCAACAGCGTGGGCGTGAAGCCATGCACCCGAACCCCGTAGCGGCTGCCAAGGTCAATCCAGGTGGCCGCCAGCAGATAGCTCGGGGTCGCCAGCGGCAGCAGCTGGGCCATGCGGAGCCAACGCCGGCCGGGAAAGTCGCAGCGGGCGGTGAGCCAGCCGGTGGCCGTGCCGAGCACAGCCGTCAAAGCCCCCACCAACCCCACCAGCGCCAGGGTGTTGATCGCCTGCGCGGGGCCATCCACGCCCAGATCCAGCGGCAGAACCGTGCCGCCTCCGAACGCGAACCAGCCCAGACCCAGCACAGGCGCCAGCGCCAGCCCACAGAGCAGCAACACAGCCAACCCCAACAGGCTGCGCTGAGGGGGGAGGGTGGACGCGGACGTGCTGAGGGGAACCATGGGCCAGAAGACTACGGGCCTAGGCCATCCCACAGATGGCTGTAACCAATGTCACACCCTGGAGTGGCCAATGATCGTGGCGCTTCTGAACCGGGGCCCGATCTGGCCATAGTGCCGCCAAGTCACAGGATTGAACCGTTGAAACGTGTTGCACTGCGCTCTTTGATCCAGCCGGAACGTGTCGGTGCCCTGGCGCTGTTGGCCGTGAGTGGAGCAGGCGCGCTGATCGCCTCGATGGCGCAAGCCCAGAGCCAGGAGATCGGTGTGTATTCCGGCCGCCACTACAACACCGATAAACAGCTGTATCAGCAGTTCACCGCCCGCACTGGCATCAAGGTGAAGCTCCTGGAGGCCAAGGATGACGCCCTGATCGAGCGCGTGCGGAGCGAGGGCAAGAACAGCCCGGCGGATGTGCTGGTGCTGGTGGATGCAGCTCGGCTCGACAAGGCAGCGGACATGGGCCTGTTCCGGCCCAGCCGCTCGGCAGCGCTGTTGCGGGATGTTCCTTTGAACCTGCGCGACAGCAAGGGCCGCTGGTTTGGTCTCACCCGCCGGGTGCGGGTGGCTGTGGTGAACCCGAAGCTGGTGAACCCCGCGGCGATCCGCACCTACGCCGATTTGGCTCATCCAGCACTCAAAGGCAAGCTCTGTCTGCGCGACAGCAAGAGCGTCTACAACCAGTCGCTGGTGGCTGATCAGATGATCCTGCGGGGTGATGCCGCCGCGGCTAAGTGGGTGAAGGGCATGACCAGCAATGTCACCAAGCCCTACTTCACCTCTGATACGCCGCTGATCCGTGCGATCGGCAATGGCCAATGCGGTGTTGGCCTGGTGAACACCTACTACCTGGCGCGGATGCTGTCGGGTGAGAGCGGTGCTGCCGATAAGGCCTTGGCCAGCAAGCTCAAGTTGGTGTTCCCCAATCCGTCCCACGTGAACATCAGTGGTGCCGGGGTGGTGAAGACCTCCAAGAACCCAGACGCGGCCATCAAGCTGATCGAGTTCCTGGCATCACCGAGCGGCGGCCGGGGCTACGCCGAGGCCAATAACGAATACCCCCTCAAGGGCTACGGCAACAACCCGATCCTGAAGCGCTTTGGCACCTTCAAGGCCGATGGCGTGTCGGCTGAGCAGATGGGGGCCAAAAACAAGGGAGCGGTTCAGCTGATGGCCCAGAACGGCTGGAAGTAACTAAGGCCGGCGGGGCTTAACCCCGACCCCGCCTCCCAACAGGCTCAGGTTTGAGTCTTTCCTGAATTCGTTTTAAGGCTGTGATTACTGCACTTGAGTCTTCCCTAACGGTTGATGCCACTCTTTTCGGTGATTCACGTCTGATATTGCCGTAACATTTGATATGTGGTAGGACGTTTCGTGTTTAGTTGGTTGCAAGACCATGGGAAAGCAATTGTTTCCTCGTAGAGGATTTGAAGCGGTTGCGGTGCAGCTTCGGCGAGCTTGCAGAAGGCAGTTGCATCAAGCGTGCAACTCGTTATCCCCCTTGGCTTGTATCGGTAAGAGGAGGCAGTGGTGCCCTGGCAATCACTCATCAATCTGATCGAGCTTGACTGCCCACTGCCCACTGCCCACGATCCTGCGGATCCATCTGTTGTAGCAGAGGTATCCCCTCAGTCAGCCGGCGATGGAGAGGCCCTATTCGAGGTGCCCACCATGCGCCTCTTGGCCGGCATCGAGCTGATCAGTGACCGGATCCCAGATGAAACAACGATCCTCACCTTCCGCTACCTAGTGAAGAAAGATGGGCTGCGCGAGCAGATTCTTAGGACCGTCAAGGAGCTCCTGGCTGCTAGCGGCGTGACGATGCGCTAATGCACGATCGTCGAGGCCGCCTTGATCGCGGCGACCAGCTCCACCAAGAACAAGGTGCGGACGAGGGATCCCGAGATGCGCCAGGCCAAGAAGGGCAATCAGTGGTATTTCTGGATCAAGCTCAACGCCGGTGTTGACAATGACTCAAGCCTGATTCATTCGGTGGTGGTCATGGTCGCCACTATTCACGACCTCACCCAGGGTGGCGCTACTGCACGGTGATGACGATCCAGAATACGGCGAAGCCGGCTACAAGGGCATTGCCAAAACGCATGGGATAGCAGGCAACACCACGGAATTCAGGGTGGAGATGCGACCCGGCAAAGCAGGTTTCTTCCGGACACACCAGTTGGAAGGCTGCAGGATCTGATCGAGATAGCCAAGGCCCGCATCTGATCCAAGGTCGAGGATTCCTACCGCGGGCCCAAGCAGCAGTTCGGTTTTCGGAAGACACGGCTGTGTGCCATGGCCAAGAACCGCTGCAAAATCAACATGCGGCTAGCACTATCGAATCTGTACCAGGCCACACGGCAATTGCTCGCAATAGTCTGAACAGATGCGTGGTGTTGCTGAATAACTCGATTTGGCCTCAAAAAACAGCGCAAAGTGGATGAAGATGAGACAAGAAGGTATCGGGAAACGGCCTTAAAATCAATTCGCGCTCCAAGGCACTCTTTCCTTCTCGCTGCCGCCGATGAACACCGTTTGTTCAGGCTTTCCCTCGGTCGGTGAACGCCGGGCAAGTTTTCAGATCTTCCGTGGTTCAAGCTTTGATGCGAGAGGGCTCTATCTGTATGGATTAAGCCGAGATAGGCGGGCCTTGAGCCTGATCGTTGTTACAATATATCAGATTATTAAGGGTTTGTTGTCATTATTTTCTCTGCGAACTAGGCTTGAATTGTAAAGGATTTGTTGTTGTACTGAGATGGCCTCTGGTCTTGAAGTTTCTCTGGGATCTGTCAGCCTTCCAGAATATTGGACTTCCGAGTCGGGAAATGCGAAAGTAAAAGTTAAAGCAAGTGGTAATAAGGTTAAGGGCTATTCGGGCTACGTGAGTCTCTATCTCTCCACGGATGGAGAGCTGGATGGTCGCTCTGATTACTCTGTAGCTACCCAGTACGTTGATTCATTCAAGAAGAGTCAAACGTTTGATATTCCCTTTAAGCAGTATGTGGAAGATCCTGCTGATCCCCGCGATCTTGCCCTGGCTCCTGGTCGTTACTACCTGATCGCAGCCGCTGTGGGCGGGGATGCCGGTTTTGATCAGGGCACCGAGAGCGCCTTTCAGGCCTCAGATACCAAAGATGTGTCGGCGCCTAACACGGATGTGCTGATCGACTGGGTCTCCACATTCATCACATCCACTCAGCTGGAGGGCCTCAAGGGGAACGCCGATGGCCCCTACAACGGTAATCGGATTGCCGCCATGGTATCGACCGCCGCATACGACATTGCTGCTGCAGATCCAGGTGCTGGGCGACCGCTGTTCACGATTTCTGGCCGGCTCTACGACAAGAAGCCCACCAATCTTTCGGCGGAAGCTGCTGTGAATGCAGCTTCCTATAGGATTCTTGCTAACGAATTTCCCTCGCAAAAACAACTCTTTGAAAGCCAGTACAAGTCGTCTCTCGCCGAGATTAAGGGGACGATTTCAGCTAAGGCTCTCCTCAATAGTGAGGCTTATGGTCGTCGTGTGGCCGACCAGATCATCGCTTCGCGCTCCGATGATGGTACCTATGACGATACTCCGTTCAAGCTCCCTGCTGATCCTTCTGCCTTCGTGTGGCAGCCTGCTGCAACCGGTGGTGCGGCTGGCGAGCTAGGCGGACCAAACCGTGGCAATGTGCTTCCGTTCATTTTGCCCGGCGATTCGGTTTCAGATTATTCGGCTACGGCTAATCAGAGCAAGCTTTTCATCACTGGGCCTGATGGTGATATTGATCTGAGACTTGATTATCGACCTGATCAGAATGGCGGCAATCGTTATGCACGCGAATACGAAACCGCTCGAGTTTATGGGGTGCAGCAAGGTACATCTAGAACGCAGAATGCGCGCACGCCTGATCAAACAGAGATCGGTGCTTTCTATTCGCAGGATGAAGCTGATTCCTGGCAGCCCTGGGGTCTTCCTAATTACATGGCGATGGCCCTGGCTGTTCAGCGCGGTAACACGCTCCAGGAGAATGCACAGTTGTTTGCGGCCATGCATACGGCTATTGCAGATGCCACAACCGCGGCTTGGTATGACAAATGGACCAACTTGATCCCAAGGCCAGAGCAGGTGATCAGGGAATATGCGCACGTAGCGGGCAAAGGTGTCGTCTACGACCCGCTGTGGACATCTGGCCTCAATTCCATCCTTCCTGGTCAGTCCAGCCCGCCGTTCCCTGATTATGTGTCCGGTCACTCTGATATCTACGGCGCCTGGTCGTCCGTGATGGATGCGTACTTCGGGAAGAATGTTCCCTTCTCAGGTGCTTCACAGACCCTGGAGGGAGCTAAGCGCTCTTACGACGGATACAACGATCCTGTGACGGGTAAGCGCTGGTCTTCGTTCCGCGAAGTGGCGATGGAGGCCGCTCAGAGCCGTCTCTTCTGGGGTGTTCATACCCCTGCGGCCACAGGCGCCTCTTTCCTGACGGGTCAAAATATCGGCAACTATCTGATGACCAAGACCAGTGAGTTCTTTGGTCGCCCGCTGATGAATCCTGATTTCGATGGTCTGCCTGGTTGGAGTCCGTTCTCTCCTGACTACACAGCTAATCCGATTCTGCCGTTGGTGAATCTGGGCGACCCGATCCTCCTCCCTCCTTCTGGCCAGAACGTGGCGTAGCAGTTGAAACTGTTTCTGTTGCTACGGGGGGCCTAGCCCCCCCCTTTTTTTATGGAGAAGTTGCGCCGCCTGCCCAGGCACGAACCTTCGCATTTGCCAGTTGTTATTGAGAATCGCTTGCAAAAGGGCTCGCCGTTCTCTACATTGCGACGCATTCGCAATTAGCCCTGCCTGCGCTGGGTCCATGAGCTTCCGATTTCTCCCCGATACCCCTGTCAACGCTGTGCGGATGCCGGTGGGTCAGAGCGTTCTGCTCGATCCCAGTCTTCGCCCTGAGGGCAGTTGCATCGAAGTGCTGGAGGGGATGGCCCGGGTGTATTGCCCCTGCGAAGAAACCGAGGGCATGACCTTGGCGTTTCTGCAGCCCGGCGATCAGCTGCGCACCGATCGGCTCTGCAGTGAGGGGGTGTGCGTGGAGGCGCTCACGCCGCTGCTGTTCAGCACAGAGGCTGAGCCTTCGCTCAGCGGCGGCTTTGATCCGGTCAATGAATGGACGCTGCAGCTCCTGCGCATTCGCCACCTGGGCAATGCCGAGCAGCGTCTGCACGCTCTGCTGAGTCTGTTGGTACGGCGCCTGGGTCGCCGTTGCGGCGACTGGTGTGATCTGCCCTTCCGCCTCACCCATGAGCGCATTGGTGAGTTGATCGGCGCCACGCGGGTCACCACCACCCGGATGATCTCCAAGATCCGTCAGGCCCAACTGCTGGAGGTGCCCGCCGGAGACAGCTGCCTGCGTCTGGCGCCGGCGCTGGTGGAATCGGCACCCCTGGCGGCTGCCTGACATCAGTCGGCGGGGTCGTCGGGGAATTCCCGGTGATGGAGGGCTTTCAGCTGTTCAGCCTCAAACCGGCGGCGCTCCTCCTCTTGGCGCCGGAGCGCTTTCGTCATCGGACACCAAGCATTCGAGTGAGCAGTGTTCGGGAAAGCGGGGACAGTGCTCAACCGGCCGCGTTGCAGGTTCCTGCATGGAGTGAACGGCGTTGAACTCCCTGATTCTCGGCCCGTTCAGCCGCGGGTGGTGAGATGGGTGGCTGGTGTTGCCGGCTGCTGCACCCGTTGATGCGCTTGTTCGCTGTGTTGGCGAACTGGCTGGCGCTTCCAGGCCTCCAGGCCGCTCATCAGGGCTGAGCCGATCAGCAGGATCGAAAAGCCCTGACGCAGGCTGCGATCGCTGAGGTGTGGGGCGAGGCGCTGGCCCACCACCGCACCGATCGCTCCCCCCGCCAATAGCGGCAGCATCAGTGGCAGGCTCTGGGCTGGCCAGTGGCCGAGGGCGCCAAGGGCCACCAGGGCATTCACCGCAATCAGCAGCAGGCTGGTGCCACTGGCGAGCTGCATCGGCAATCCCGCCAGCAGCACCAGCGCCGGCACGATCGCGAAGCCGCCGCCCACGCCGGCGATTCCGGTGAGCAGACCCACAAGCACGCCCTGAATCGCCAGGAGCCCAGGCCGGGCCTTGTTGCTGGTCGCATGGGGGGCGTTGCTGGTGAGCAGCCA
>JBEDHJ010000137.1:0-2958 GCA_041174205.1 Cyanobacteriota bacterium
GTGATCGGTTCGCTGCCAGCGAGTCGTTGGGTGAGGCGGGTATAGCTCAAGACCACCGCGTCATCTCCAAGCCAGCGCAGGTGTGGGCGAGCCATGGTCACCGTCACGGGCGTTGGCGCCGCATCGCCGGAAGGAAGATTGAAGTAGTACTGATGGAAGGCCAAGCCTTCCACGAGATGGCCAGTGGTTTCCGCTTCGAAGCAGCTCAGGTCTTCTGAGCAAAAGGACGCGTAGCGCCCCCAATCGCCGCTGGCGACGCTGTCCAGCATGGCCTGATTGATGCTGAGGATCTCTTGATCAGAGCTGCTGAGCGGCATGGCTTGGATTGAGCAAGCTGTAATTCGTAATTCTCTCAAACCTGCCGCGATCGCGGCCTGGATTGCCTGCGCGGTCGCTGAAGAGCACCGTCATCCCTGCTGATGACGCTGCCTCCAGCTCCGCAAGCGAATCGCTGATGAATAACACGCTCTGGCTGCTCGTTTGCATCAGCTCAGCGATTTTTGTGTAGCTCGCGGTGTTCTGTTTGGGGCCTGTTCGCGTATCAAACCAGTGTGAGAAGCAACGGCGCAGGTCCCCTTGCTGGGTGTGCCCATACAACAAGTGTTGGGCTGGCACAGATCCAGAGGAGTAGACCGCCAGAACGTACCCTCCCTGTTGCCAGCGCTTTAGGGCCTCCGGCACGTCTTCAAATAACGGTGCCACGAGGGCTCCCTCCGCATACCCCGCTTCCCAGATCCTGCCCTGAAGATCTTTCAGGGGAGTGAGCTTGACGTCGTGATCAATCAGCCATTCGAGATAGGGAGCAACATCTCGCATTCCATCGCGCTGTCTGAGCTCGATCGCTTCAGGAGAGGGGTCGTCAAGCCAGCACTGTTTCACTTCGGCAATCAGGGCCTGCACCTCGGGTTCCTCGCCGCGATCGCTGAGGTACGCGCCCAATTGGGTTCTGGCATAAGGAAACAACACCTCGGCCACGAAGCTCACGGGGCAAGTCGTGCCTTCGATATCCAGCAGAACGTGGGTGATCGTCATCGCGTTGCTCAATGGGAGAACGACCGGCTCAGTGCGTCGAGGAGGAGCCGACGCCAGCGCTGTTCCAACAGAAACTCGAGGATCTCGAGATGGCGCATGGCACTGCCCAGATTTCGGCCCCAGGCATAAAGCCCATGGCCTGCGATCAACACGCCGTGGGGCGCCCCGCTGATCACCGGCCGGGCCTGGGCAGAGAGTGCGTGTAGATCCTGGTTGTTGGCTAAGACCGGAATCTGCACGGTGCAGGCGTGAGTGGTGATGCCCTCGAGGCCCTTCAGCATCTCAAGATCTCTCAGTTCCAGGGCGGCCACTTCGACTGGACCCTCACTGCTGCCCTGTTCGAGGGCCCACTGGGACAGCAAGGTGCCGGCTTGGGAGTGGGTGTGCAGCACCGCTCCGGCGTTGCAGGTGTTCACGATCTCCAGGTGCAGGGCCGTCTCGGCACTGGCCCTGCCTTGACCGGCCACAACCTTGCCGTCGCCATCCACCTGGATGAGATCGCGGGCTTCGACCGTGCCTTTATCGACGCCGCTTGGAGCCATCAACAGCCGCACCGGCTCACGTTCCAGCAGGCAGCTGAAGTTGCCGCCGGTGCCATCACACCAGCCTCGCTGGTGGATGCTGGCCATCGCTTTGCTCAGGGCTGAAGCAAGAGCTGTGGTGTTGGCGTTAGGCACGAATTCCACAGCGCAGAGGCCATCATCCAGCCTGGCAGCTCGGGCACCAGTGACTGCTGCGTCCACCCAATTTGTCCCGCTTGATCGGCGTGCCACAGACCCGGCACGGTTCGCCGCTGCGCCGGTATACCCAGGCCGCGTTGCCGTAGTTGCCATTGGTGCCGGTTAAATCGCGGAAGTCGCTGAACGTGGTGCCCCCGGCCCCAATGCTGGTGCGCAGCACATCCACCAAAGCTCCATGCAGGCTCTGCAACTGCTTGGGCTTGAGCCGGCCGCTGGGGGTATGGGGGGAAATACGGCTCATGAACAGGGATTCATCGGCATAGATGTTCCCGACGCCGGCCACCAGCGATTGATCGAGCAAGGCGGTTTTGATCGGCCGGGTCGATCCAGCCAGGCGTGAGGCCAGGTGTTCTGGGCTGAACGCTTCGCTGAAGGGTTCGGGGCCAAGTCGCTGAAGCCCTGTGATCACACGTTCCACGGGCTCACCAGGAGGCACCCACCACATTTCCCCGAAGCTGCGCATATCCACAAAGCGCAGCTCCTGCCCGTCGTGATTCCAGAGCCGAACCCGCGTGTGGCGGCATGGATCGCGGGGTTCGCTCATCCACAGAAACTGACCGGTCATGCGCAGATGCACGCCCCAGTGGCCGCCATCGGCGCCATCACGCCGCAGTTGGCCCATCAAGTATTTGCCGCGCCGCAGCCAGCCCACCACCTGGCAGCCTTCCAGCGCCGCGCAGAACAGCTCGGGCAGGGGCGGAGCTGCAATCGCTCGGGGCCGCAGCACCTCGACCCGGGCAATGTTGAAACCCACCGCCTGCCGCTCCAGCCCCCGCCGAACGGTTTCCACCTCAGGGAGTTCAGGCACGCGCTGCCGCTCTGGATCAGCCGCTCAGGTTGCCATGGGGAAGACACCTCAAAGCCTGGCTCTTGGGCATAAAAAATCCCCGGTCTGCATCCAGGCCGGGGAAAAGCTGACTCAGGTAAGGACTCAGGCCTTCTCGAGCTCGCTCTCAGCGAAGTTGTTGGTGTTGATGCCGCCTTCGGAGCCGCTCACGCCGTTGTAATTGACCTTCTCGAAGCGCACCACCACGGGGTAGCGGATGCCGGAGGTGTCGATCGAGGCAACGGTGCCGACTTCGTTGAACCAGTAGGACTCAGGACGCTTGATGCGCACTTTGTCGCCGCGGGAGATGGCCATCGCTGCGCAAAGAAAGGGTGGCTGTCAGAGGGAATGTACCCGCGC
>JBEDHJ010000138.1:0-3702 GCA_041174205.1 Cyanobacteriota bacterium
GTTGCGGCGATCCCCACGCCAGCGGAACCCGTGGCCGCACCGGCAGCGGCCGCCCCAGCCAGCGACGATCTCGTTGAGCTCTGGCAGCAGATCCTCGCCGGCCTGGAGCTGCCCTCCACGCGGATGCTGCTCTCCCAGCAAGCGGTGTTGGCTCGGCTCGACCAGCAGCGAGCGGTGGTCCAGGTGGCCGGCAACTGGATGGCGATGGTGCAGAGCCGCCTGCCCCTGTTGGAGAAGGCGGTGGCAGCCGCCCTGGGCAGCCCGCGACAGGTGGTGCTGGAGGCGGGCGGCGCCCCTCAGCCCTCGTCGGCCCCATCGACTACGCCGCCGGTGCCTGCACCACCAGCACCGCCCGTGGTGTCGGCCGAACCGACTCCACCAAAACAGCAACCCGCCGCCCAGCCAGAGCCCCCTGCAACTCCGGCCAGCCCCGCCGCTGTTGCCGAACCCGCTGCAAAACCTGTATCCCCGCCAGCGCAGCCGGCCCTGATCGACGATCAGGCCAAGCGACTGGCCGAGTTCTTCAACGGCGAGGTGGTGGAGCTGGATGGCCCCCTAACGGAGTTGGAGACCCCTCAGGGGAACAGCCAGGCGGCCTGAGGCGGCTCAGGACACCTGGGTGGAGAGATCACCCTCCTCAGAGCCGATGGCGTGGCCGGCTCCCACATGCAGCGTCTTGGCCCAGACCAGGCGCTTGGGCAGCAGCGCCATCCGCAGGCTGGTGTAGGGAATCACCACAAACCAGTGACCCAAATAGGCGATGCCCAGGGCGAGGTTGAAGGGGTTCATGCCGGGCAGCGCCGGCCCTTCATTGCGGCGGAGGCCGCCCACCAGAATCGCCCCACCAGAGAGGCCAAAGGCCACAAAGGAGAGGGGCCACATCAAGGGCGCGCTGCCGGTGAGCGCGCTGGTGAGCAGATCGGCCACGGCCATCACCGGCAACACATACTGCAGCAGGAAGAAGCCCGTGAGATCGAGCTTTTGGGCACCGCTGGTGGCCGATCCGGTGAGCTGGGGCCAGTAGTCGAAGAAGCGCTGCAGGCCCCCTTCCGCCCAGCGCTGGCGCTGGCGCCAGAGACCCATCAGCCCGGTCACCGCCTCCTCCTGGATCGGCGGATCCCACAGGATCCCAACCGGCTGACCTTCCACCAGAAGACGGAAGCTGAGATCGAGGTCATCGGTCACGGTGCCCTCGTTGAAGCCATCGCAGGCCAGCACGGCCTGGCGCTGCAACAACTGACCGTTGCCCCGCAGTTCCACCACACCGCCACTACGCAGGCGGCCCTGCTGAATCACCGCATCAAGAGCCATCTCCATGGCCTGAGCGCGGGTGAGCAGGTTCTGGTCGGCATTGACCACGGCCTTGCGGAGCTGCACCGCTGACCAGGCCCCCTGCTCAGCAAATGCCACCAAACGCTTCAGACCATCAGGCTGCAACTGGGCATCCGCATCCAGAACCAACAACCAGCGTCCCTGCAGCTGGGGCAGCAAGGTGTTCAGGGCACCGGACTTACCACCACCGGCATCGCGCTCCCGGCGCAGCACGCGCAGCTGCGGGAAGCGACGCTGACAGTCCTCCAGGACTGCAGGCGTGCGGTCTTCGCTGCCGTCATCGATCACCCAGAGCCGCAGTTGCTGCTCGGGATAGTCGAGCTGGGCCAGGCGCTCCACCAATCGGCCGATCACCGCCTCCTCATCCCGGGCGGCCACCACCAGATCCACCGCAGGCCAGGTGTTCAAAGCCTCGCTCGAACCATCCAGCGCCGCCGGATCGGCCCCGCGCGGCGCGCCACTCAACAGGGGCAGAAAAACGGTGCGCACTGCATAGGCGCCGAGCAACAGCGTCAAGGCCAGCGAAGGCCAGAGAGCCCTGGGTCCCTCCAACGCATGGGGGGCCGCCCCGGCAGCGCAGCAACCGATCAGGAACAGCGCGGCCGGCGGTCGTCGGGCTCCTGTGGCTGTGCCCCCGGCGGCCATGGCATGTTCCAGGTCTGCGGAACTTTAAAGGTCCTTGATCGGCACCAGGCTGGCGCTGGGGTAGTAGCGCTTGAGGATCTGCTCCACACTCCAGCCGCGCCCCGCCAGATCAATGGCACCCGCCTGGGAGAGACCGGCGCCATGGCCGAAGCCGCCGCCCTGGACCATCCAGCTGCCAGCAGCGGAGGGCGCCAGCACAAACAAGGTGCTCGGCAATTGCCGGTAGGTGCGGCGGATTGCATCGCGCTCCAACACCACCCGGCCGCTGGGGCCTTCAATCGCCAACTGCACCACCCGACCACTGGGTCCACGCTGGAGCACCACAGGTTTGAGGGGCGATCCCAACGCCGCCGCACGCGCTCCCAGCCCCGCACGCAGCGAAGCCTGGGTCAACTGCCGTTGCCAGCGAAACAGGGGGTGCTCCGCCCCAACCACCCCATGGCGCAGAGCCAGTAATTGCGCCAGCTCAGCGTTGCTGTCGATCGGGACGCTCAGAGTCTTGGGAGCTGCGCCACGCAGATCGAGGACCGGCTCCAGATAACTGAGCTCGGGCAACGGCCAGGCTTCATCCTCATCGGCGCTGACGCCGCCATTGCTGGCGTGATACACCGCGTGGATTGGTTCTCCCTGATAGGCCAACACACGGCCGGCGGTGCTGCTGATGGCCTGGCGCACGGCCGCGCCGGCCTGGCGGGGATCGGCATACACCTGACACTGCGTGTCTGAGCAGAGGTGGTAGCCATCCACAGCAAAACGATGCTGGTTGCGCAGCGCCCAGGTGCGCGCCAGCACCGCCTGAGCCGCAAGGGCCGCCGCGGGTGACCCCGCCCCGATCTCGTGGGGGACCACCCCTTGCAGGTAACGCTCCAGGGGCACCTGCTCCACCAACGTCCAACTGCCGTAGGCATCGGCCTGCAGCCGGAAGGGCCCCGCAAACACACCACCCTCCAACCGCAGCCCATCGGGAGCGGAAATCTGGATCGGACCCTCCAGGGTGCGCCAGCCCTGCGGGGTGCTCAGTTGAGGAACCAGGCGCCTGGTGAGCTGCTGCTGCACCAGGCGCACAACCACCCCAGGAGGCGGCGGCGCCCCAGCCGGGGCCCACACCTCCCAATCACGGGGGTGGGCCACCTCAGCTGCCACCCCCTGGCGGCGCCAGGCCAGGGCCAGCTGCTCAGCGCTTTCGAAACTGAACAACGGCCCCGCCACGGCGCGGCGGATCTCCAGGGGCTCAGCCAATGGCTGGCTCTGCCAGCGAAGCTGCAAGCGTTGGCCGCTGACGCGCACGCCCCTGGCATCCAGGAGTTGCAAGGGAGCGCCGCCGCCCTGGAGCAGCAGCGGAGCCCCGCCGAGATGGGCCCCGAGTGACACCCAAAGCACGGGTTTCTGACGATCCAGCGCCGGCGGCTGAGGCACCGGCAGGTGGATCAACGCTGCAGCGCCTGCAC
This sequence comes from Cyanobacteriota bacterium, assembly GCA_041174205.1. Classification (GTDB taxonomy): domain Bacteria; phylum Cyanobacteriota; class Cyanobacteriia; order PCC-6307; family Cyanobiaceae; genus Vulcanococcus. Next base: position 3,426 of record JBEDHJ010000138.1, read on the forward strand.
CCTGGCAGCCCGCCAGCAGCATGCCCAAGGCCACTGCGGCAGAGAGCACACGGGGGGAGTGCATCGCAGGCAACAGCACAGCCTCGACCCTAGGGGGAGTTGGCGGATGGGAGGCCCAGGTCGTACCCTCATCGTTTGTGCACGAGCGCGTAGACAATGCCGAAGCTCAAGACCCGCAAAGCAGCCGCCAAGCGGTTCAAAGCCACCGGCAGCGGAAAGTTCATGCGCCGCCACGCTTTCCGCAATCACCTGCTCGACCACAAGAGCCCGAAGCGCA
>JBEDHJ010000139.1:0-13196 GCA_041174205.1 Cyanobacteriota bacterium
GGAAAACCACGCTCACCGCCAACTTGGGCATCGCCCTGGCCCGTCAAGGCATGCGCACCGCCGTGCTCGACGCCGACTTCGGCCTGCGCAACCTCGACCTGCTGCTGGGGCTTGAGAACCGAATTGTGTACACCGCCCAGGAGGTGCTCGCCGGCAGCTGCCGCCTCGATCAGGCGCTGGTGAAGCACAAGCTGGAGCCCAATCTGGCCCTGCTGCCTGCTGGCAATCCGCGCATGCTCGAGTGGCTCAAGCCCGAAGACATGCAAACGATCGTGGGCATGCTGCGCGAGAACTTCGACATCGTGCTGATCGACTGCCCTGCTGGCATTGAGGACGGCTTTAAAAACGCCGCTGGCGCAGCGGAAGAAGCGATCGTGATCACGACTCCGGAAGTGTCAGCGGTGCGGGATGCCGACCGGGTGATCGGCCTGCTGAACACCCGCGGCATCAAGCCGATCCAGCTGGTGCTCAACCGGGTGCGCCCCAAGATGATGGCCAACCAGGAGATGCTGGCCGTCGACGACGTGACGGACATCCTGGCCCTGCCCCTGCTGGGGCTGGTGCTCGAAGACGAGCAGGTGATCGTGAGCACGAACCGCGGCGAGCCCCTCACCCTCAACGGCAGCAGCTCACCGGCAGCCCAGGCCTACAACAACATCGCCCGCCGGGTCTGCGGTGAAGACGTGCCTCTGATCGATCCCGCCAAGGTGCGGCGCGGCCTGCGGGCCAAGCTCGGCCGCCTGATGCAAACCAAGATCTTCTGAGCTGATGACCCTGCGCGATTTCATCAACAAGCTGCTCGGTCGTCAGCCCGCCAGCGCCACTACCGCCAAGCAGCGGCTGCAGCTGGTGCTCGCCCACGACCGCAGCGATCTCAATCCGGAGCTGCTAGAGCAGATGCGGCGCGAAATCCTCGAAGTGGTGAGCCGCTACGTGGAGATCGACATCGAGGAAGGCGATGTGAGCCTGGAAACGGAAGACCGCGTCACTGCTCTGGTGGCCAACCTGCCGATCCGGCGCACCAAGCCCCTGCCTCAGCGAGAGAACCAACCGGACGAGGAGGCCTCGACGGAAACCGACCCCGTGTGGACGGCCAGCCAGGCCTGAGGGGAATGCTCAGGCCATTGCCTCCAGCAAGGCCATGTCCACTCCCACACGCCCAGCTGTCACTCCCGCTGAACACCAGGTGTTGCATCATCTGTTGCAGGGGCTGAACAACCGCTCCATCGCTGCGGCGCTTGTGCTGAGCCCCCGCACCGTGGAGAACCACATCTCACGGCTGCTGGCCAAAACCGGCTGCCAAAGCCGCACCCAGCTGCTGCTCTGGGCTCAGGCCGAGCGATAAGCTCGGCGCCGGAGGCCAGCCTCCGTTGCCGGCTTAGCTCAGTGGTAGAGCAGCGCTTTTGTAAAGCGAAGGCCATCGGTTCAAATCCGTTAGCCGGCTTGAAAGCAGATCTCCGACAATCAGCGTTCCAGGCCACGGACGCAACGGGTGGAGTCTTCAGTGCTGGGCGAGAAGTCCACTGCATCTGAGCGCAGGGCTCTGCGGAGCGTGTGGCAGGTGGCGGCGCTGTTCGCCACCATTTGCCTGAGCCTGCAGCTCTGGCGGATCTGGAGCCTCAACGCCACCTACGACCAGGGGCTGTTCCTGCAGGAGATCTGGAACGGCCATCTGGGGAAACCGTTTGAGAGCACCCTCGCCTCCGAACTCTCCACGCCGGTGCTGGTGACCGGCGAAGCGCTGCCCACCCTGGGCTACCACCACCTCGGGCAGCACTTCACCCCCTTGCTGATGCTCTGGCTTCCACTGGTGCTGTTGCTGGGGGTGTGGAGCCTGCCCTTGATCCAGGTGGGGTTGCTCACAGCCGGAGGCCTGGTGCTGCATCAGCTGGCCCGAGAAGACCTGGAGCCGCGGCTCGCCAGCTGGATCGCCTGTAGCTACTTCTGCGCAGGGATTGTGATCGGGCCCGCCCTCGAGAACTTTCACGATCTCTGCGCCATCCCTCTGCTCAGCTTCAGCCTGTTGCTGGGGATCCGGCGGGGTCATCGCTGGCTCTATGCCATCCCTGCCCTGCTGCTGCCGTTGGTGCGCGAAGACGTCGGCCTGCTCAGCTTCAGCTTTGGCCTGTGGATGGTGCTGCGTCTGCAACGGGGCTGGCGCTGGGCAGGGCTGGGGCTCTGCCTCTATTCCACCTTCATGGTGTTCGCCATCACCAACCACGTGATGCCGCTGTTCGGCAGCGAGGTGTCCGTGCGGTTCATGGATGAACGCTTCGGCCAGTTTCTGGCGGCCCAGAACGGTCAAGGGTCCACGGTGGATGCCCTCAAGGCCATGTTGAGCCAGCCGCTGCTGCTGCTGCGGGAACTGGTGCAGCCCCTGGGGCCAACCCTGAAATTTCTGCTCACGCTCTGGCTACCGCTGGCCTTCTTGCCAGCCCTGGCCATCGATGGCTGGCTGCTGATGGCCCTGCCGCTGTTTGTGGCCCTCAGCTCCCAGGGTGGAAACGCCCTGGCCGTGAATCTGCGCTTCGTGCTCTATCTGGTGCCAGGGGTGTTTGCCGGCGGCATCCTCTGGTGGCGGCAGCGGCAGGCCCTGTTTCAGCAACGCTGGCGTAAGCGTCTCTGGCGCACCGCCCTGGTGCTCTCGGTGCTGTTCACGATCACAGGCAACCCCCACCGCAGCCTCTCGGCCCTGATCCCCGACAGCGTGCAGCCCTGGGTCTATGTCTCACCGCTACGCCAGCTGCAGCGCGGCTGGCAGACCCGCCAGCTGCTGCAGGCGATTCCAAGCGATGCCAGCGTGGCCGCCGAAACCCACCTGGTGCCCTTGCTGGCTGCGCGGCATGTGCTGCTGCGCTTCCCAGAGAACGTGGCCTACACCGATGAGGCCAAGCAGCGCCATGGCGTGGACTGGGTGATCAGCCAGCCGGGCTTCAACGCCGACTACGCCCCGGCCTTCCGCGCCAACGCCGCCTGGGTTCACCGCAGCAAGCAACAGATCGATGGGCTGCTGGCCAGCGGCGACTACCGGGTGGCGCGGTGTGGAGCCAACGGGATCCTGCTGCAGCGCATCGCCAGCAATCCGGGGGCCGCTTCAGCGCCGAGCCAGAGCGCCGGGGAGCATTGCGTTGCGGATCAGTTCAACGCGGCCCTGGCTCAGATGCAGCAGCACGGCGATGCAGCACAACCACCCCGCCCTGGTCGTAAACCTGCTGATACGAGCCGCTCGCCAGCAATGCCTTGATACCGCTGCGGATCTCGTCCAGTTGCTCGCGTTCCTGGGAAAACACAGGTGTCATGGGGGCGTAGTAGCCAGGGAAGGCCACGACCCACGCAACGCTCGCCGGCTTGCCATCGCGATCCTGGTAATTCACGCCGTTGGGGAAGCGAATCACCGCGGGGCGCTGAGCCAGCAGCGGCAACAGTGGCGTATCGGCAGCCACACTGGCCTGAGGCGGCACCTGGCCCAGGGCTCTGAGGGCAGCTGCCCGCTGCTGAAGCATCAGGGCAGGAGGCCGATGGACCCAGGGCACAAAACTGTCGGGCACGACAGCAGAAAGACTGCGGTGTGGGTTGCTTAACAACGTGATCACCAGCCCAAGGCTGAGGGCTGCGATCCAGCTGCGCCGCAACCAGGGCTGATGCCAGGCACGGCCGTGGGTCTCCCACCAGAGCATGGAGCCCATGTAGAGACCTGGCACGAGCGCGAGCACGTAGCGCAGGGTCACCGACAACGCCGTCTGCCCCTGGGACAACAGGGCCACCAATAACGGAATCGCCATCATCAAGGCCGCATCCACCGACAGGAACGGCACGAAAACCAACGGCAGCGTGAGGGCGAGCCCAAAGCCCAAAGTGGCGCCTGGAGGACTCACCAACGCCTGCAGCAGGGCAGCTGGCCGGCTCAACATCGCCAGGAGCACCGACACGGTTCCACCCGAGACATCGCTGACCAGGTGTCCGAATTTCTCCTGCAGAAAGCGGTCCGCCAAGGAGGCATCCACCAACGGTTGAATCGCATTGGTGACCACCACCACCCAGAGCAGGGACACCAGCATCAGCAGAGCTCCTACCCAGCGCACGCTGGGGCGGCGCACACACGCCCAAAGTCCAAGCGAAAACAACAACAAACCGCTGTCCTCTCGAACCAGCAGCAGCAAGGGCGCCGCCAGAGCCAGAAGCCACCAACGCCGATCGAGCAGGGCTCCCACCACCAGAAAACCCAGCAACGGCAGCCAGATCAGGTCGTGGAAGTTCTCGAGCATCGGGCCGAGCACGGCTCCGCTCAGGTAATAGGAAGCGGTGAGCCGCAGCGCCAGCGCAAATGGCAGTCGGGCAACAGCCAAGCGCCACAACACCAAGCCCGCCGCCGTGAGCACGCTCACCTGCACCAGCGGCAGCGCCCAGGGGCCGATCAGGGCCACCAACGGTGCCACTGAAAGGGTGAGGACGTTGGCGTGTTGTCCGAGATGCAGATAGTCCACGCGGGGCAGGGCCCCGTGCACAGCGACTGCCCCGGATAGCACTGAGGACAGGCTGCTCTCAAATGGGCGCCCCTGCGCGGTGGACCACAGCTCTTGCAGGAAGAGCGCCTGGTCGTAGGTGGCGCTCAGGCTGAGCAGTCGCCAGGCCTGCACCAGAGCACCGAACAGCCAGAAGCCGCCAGCCATGCAGAGCACCGATCGTGGCCAGTGGCGGCGCAACCCGTTCGCGGAGTGAGACACCGAAAGCGCAGAGGGATCAGGCGCGATCACCGTGGCATGAACGGGCCATGAAAAAGGCCCCTGGCGGGGCCTTGAAAACACGGTTTTGACGAGAGCGTCTGATGAATCAGAGAGCGTTACCGCGGGGCAGAACCTCTTCAGGGAAGACGAAGTTTTCGTGCGGCTGGTCAGCCGGTGCCATCCAGGCACGCAGACCTTCGTTCAGAAGAATGTTCTTCGTGTAGAAGGTCTCGAATTCAGGATCCTCAGCGGCGCGGATTTCCTGCGACACGAAGTCGTAGGCACGCAGGTTGAGGGCCAGGCCGATGATGCCGATGCTGCTGGTCCACAGACCCATCACCGGCACGAACAGCATGAAGAAGTGCAGCCAGCGCTTGTTGGAGAACGCGATCCCGAAGATCTGGCTCCAGAAGCGGTTGGCGGTAACCATCGAATAGGTCTCTTCCTCCTGAGTCGGCTCGAACGCCTTGAAGGTGTTCGCCTGCTCGGAGTCTTCGAACAGGGTGTTCTCCACCGTGGCGCCGTGGATGGCGCAGAGCAGAGCACCGCCGAGGATGCCGGCCACGCCCATCATGTGGAAGGGGTTCAGCGTCCAGTTGTGGAAGCCCTGCAGGAAGAGCAGGAAGCGGAAGATGGCGGCCACGCCGAAGCTGGGTGCAAAGAACCAGCTGCTCTGGCCGAGGGGGTACATCAGGAAGACGCTGACGAACACCGCAATCGGGCCGGAGAAGGCGATGGCGTTGTAGGGGCGGATGCCCACCAGGCGGGCGATCTCGAACTGACGCAGCATGAAGCCGATCAGAGAGAAGGCACCGTGCAGGGCCACGAAGGTCCACAGACCGCCGAGTTGGCACCAGCGCACGAAGTCGCCCTGGGCTTCAGGGCCCCAGAGCAGCAGCAGGGAGTGGCCCATGGCATCAGCCGGGCTGCTCACCGCAGCGGTGAGGAAGTTGCAGCCCTCGAGATAGGAGCTGGCAATGCCGTGGGTGTACCAGGAGGTGACAAAGGTGGTGCCGGTCAGCCAGCCACCCAGCGCCAGGTAGGCGGTGGGGAACAGGAGCAGACCCGACCACCCGACAAAAACGAAGCGGTCGCGCTTGAGCCAGTCATCGAGGACGTCGAACCATCCCCGCTGCGGCGCGCGCCCTACAGCAATCGTCATGAGAGCGGCTTCATGAAGCGTTACATCGCCACTGTACGGGGAACCGGGGGAGCATGGCGGGTTCCCCGACTCAATAGGTAAAAGCTCCTAGTGAGCGCCTGGACCGGCGCTGATTCGCCAAAGTGGAGCCTGGCCGAAATCCCCGACGTGTTCGTTGTTGAGCTCTCCCTCAAGCTGAGCCCCATGCCCGTTGCCGTGCAGCGCAAGGAGCAGTCGGCCGCTGACGCGCTCTATCAACAGGTGAAGCAGGCCATGGAGAGCGGCCAACCCCGGCTGCTTGAGCTCACCTGTGAAAAGGAGGAGAGCAAGCGGGTGACGCTGCTGAGCAGCGAAGTGGTGGCCGTGCAGACCTACGAGAAATCCGCCATGGGCGGCGGCAGCAAGCGGCCCGGCTTCAGCTTCGATGGCTGAGGCCAGCAGCCCCCGGCTCACGGTGGATCAGCTGGGCTTTGCCTGGCCCACCGGACACAGCGCTCTCAATCACTGCAGCTTCACCATCCCCACCCCGGGGCTTTGGATGCTGGTTGGTGGCAATGGCAGCGGCAAGAGCACCCTGCTGCGCCTGATTGCCGGCCTACTCACTCCCAGTCGCGGTCGACTGTGGTGCCCGCTCAAAGCGGCCCTGGTGTTTCAAAACCCCGACCATCAGCTGTTGCTGCCGAGCTGTGGCAGCGAGATCGAGCTCGCCCTGCCCGCCACCACGCCTGCCGAGCAGCGACTGGAGCAGGTGGAGCAGGCTCTCCACCAGGTGGGGCTCTCCGGATTCCGGCAACGGCCGATCCACAGCCTGAGCGGCGGCCAGAAACAGCGCCTGGCGATCGCCGGGGCCCTGGCCAGCAAGGCTCAGCTGCTCCTGCTCGATGAGCCCACGGCCCTGCTGGATGAGACCAGCCAACTGGACGTGCTGCAGCTGATCCGCGCCCTTTGCGATCGCCCAGAGGACCCGATCACGGCGCTCTGGATCACGCACCGCCTCGAGGAACTGCGCTGGTGCAACGGCGCTGCCCTGATGGAACGGGGGAGCGTGGGGCCCTGGCAGCGCGGCGAGGTGATGGAACGCAAGCTCAGCCCCCTTGCCGGCGGGAAGGGCTGAGGGGTAAGTTCTTCAGGCACCCGTCAGGGCCGCATTCCTCGGTAGCTCAGCGGTAGAGCGATCGACTGTTAATCGATTGGTCGCAGGTTCGAATCCCGCCCGGGGAGCTTTTTCACCCCAGCCTCACGGCTGGGGTTTTTATTGCCTCGACAAACGCAGCAATCAGGCAGCCGCTTCGCATCAATAGCCGCCAAATTGCAACACCACAAACGGAAGAAAACCTGTAAATCCGACTCAATTGTCAGATCAAGCCGAGACGAAGAAGCCAGACACTGCAAGCGTTCCCGGTGATTTTTCCTTCATTGGAGCATCCGCCGAAGTTCTGCAGATCCTCAACTTTGCAGGGAGAATGTGCCCAACGAACAGCGGACTAACCCCGCAGCGTCTGCACTCCAGCCCCGGAGCCCGACCATGAAGCCCTGCATCTTGCTGATCGAAGACGACGGCGACATGCGCGAGCTGGTGGCCGGCCACCTCGAGCACAGCGGTTTTGATGTGCAACGCGCCGAAGACGGCATCAAGGGCCAGGCCCTAGCGCTGCAGTACGCCCCCGATCTGATCCTGCTGGATCTGATGCTGCCCAAGGTGGATGGCCTCACCCTCTGCCAGCGCCTGCGGCGAGATGAGCGCACCACGGGCATCCCAATCCTGATGCTCACCGCCCTGGGAAGCACCAAAGACAAGGTGAGTGGCTTCAACTCCGGCGCCGACGACTACCTGGCGAAGCCCTTCGATCTGGAAGAGCTGCTCGTGCGGATCAAAGCGCTTCTGCGCCGCAGCGACCGTGCTCCGCTCTCCACCAAGCACAACGAAATCCTCAGCTACGGGGCCCTCACCCTGGTGCCGGAGCGCTTTGAGGCGATCTGGTTCGACGAGCCGGTGCGGCTGACCCACCTGGAGTTCGAGCTGCTGCACTGCTTGCTGCAGCGCCATGGCCAAACCGTGGCTCCCTCGCTGATCCTCAAAGAGGTGTGGGGCTACGAGCCGGACGACGACATCGAGACGATCCGGGTGCACATCCGCCACCTGCGCACCAAGCTCGAACCCGATCCCCGCAAACCGCGCTTCATCAAAACCGTGTACGGGGCGGGCTACTGCCTTGAGCTGCCCACCGGCAATCAGGAAGCGGAGCTTGCCCAGTTGGTGCACAACGCTCGCGAAACCCGCCGGAGCGCTGCTTAGCCCTCAACGGCACCACTGAGCTCCAGCAAGGCCACTTCCCAGGCCAAACGAGGCTGCACGTAGGCGCGCAGCTGGCGCCTGAGGGTTTCAAAGCGATGCTGCTGGGCGGTATCGATGCGCTGACGCCACAGGCGCAGCTGCCACCAATCGAGCAACCAAAGCTGCTGCTCCACCTCGAGGGCCTCACAAAGGTCGCGAGCCAGGCTGAGGGCCTCCACCGGACTCACGGAGCGCTGGGCTTCTCCCACCAACTCCGCGCAGCGCTGGGCCAGCCCCTCGGGCAACGCTTGCCACTGCTGCCGCTGCTCCAGCAGCGCACCGGGTGAACCGGCGGCCAGCTCCACCAGCTGCGGCGGATCAGAGCCTTGGGGTTGCTCAGGCTGCTCAGCAAGCACTTGCTTCAGCTGATCCGGCGTGAGCCGGGAGAAGGGAATGGACTGGCAGCGGGAGCGAATCGTGCTGAGCAAGCGATCCGGGGCTGCACTCAGCAGGATCAACAGCCCATCACCAGGCTCCTCCAGGGTTTTGAGCAAGGCGTTGGCCGCACCCTCCGCCATCGCCTCCACCGCTTCGATCACCACCAGACAACGACTGGCCTCCACCGGCCGGCGCCCCAGAAACTGCGACACCGCACGCACCTGCTCGAGCCGCAGCTGCGGCGGTGCCTTGCGGCTGATGCCAGCCGCGGCCGCTTGCGATGCGGGCACCAACTGCCCCTTCTCGCTGTAGGTGGGCTCCACCCAGAGCAGATCGGGATGGTTGCCCTCCTGGAGGCGGCGGCGCACCGAAGCCGATCCACCGGGCCCGGCAATCACCCCCTCAAGGAAACGGCGCGCCGCGATCGATCGGCCCACCCCGTCGGGCCCCGCAGAACAGATAGGCGGGGGCCAGACGCTGCTGCTCCAAGGCCGCCAACAGCAACCCCGTGGCCTGCCCCTGACCCACCAACCCCGCAAACAGCGGTTCAGTCATGGGGCGCGCAGCAACCAGCAATGGCACGCTGCAGTTCAGCGCTCACTAGCTCAACCGACTGGCCGGCATCGAAGCGCTGCCAGCCGGGCTGGGCCGCCAGCGCGGAAAACCCAGCGCAGACCCGCGCCAGAAAGGCCTCACCACTGGCCTCGATCCGATCGGCAACCCGGTGACCTCGGCGCCGCAGGGAGTCCTGCAGGGGCAGGTCGAGCAGCAGGGTGAGATCGGGCTCGAGCCCTCGGCAGGCAATCCGGCTGAGCTGATCGATCAACTCCAGCGACAAGCCGCGGCCGTAGCCCTGATAGGCAGCGGTGGAGCCGTGGAAGCGATCGCTGAGCACCCAATGGCCGGCCTCCAGAGCCGGACGAATCCGCTCCTGGACGTGCTGAGCGCGATCAGCGGCATAGAGGAGGAGCTCAGCGGTGCTGCATGGCTCGGCCGCACCGGGCGGATGCAACAGCAGCTGGCGCAAGGCGAGGCCGAGTTCGGTGCCACCGGGCTCACGGGTCACCAACAGCTCCGCACCGTGAGGCATCAGGCCGCTAGCGGGCAACCAATGCCTCAGTCGCTCGATCTGAGTGGTCTTGCCACAGCCATCAATGCCTTCGAGAACAAAAAAACGTCCGCGCTCAGTCATCACGCCCCAGCAACAAGGCGTTCACCACCACCGTGATTGAACTAGAGGCCATCAACAGCGCTGCCAGGGGAGGGGAGAGCACAACGCCAAAGCCTGGCAGCAGAACACCAGCAGCGATGGGCAGCACCACCAGGTTGTAGCCAAAGGCCCAAGCCAGGTTCTGCCTCACCTTGGCCATGATCCGGCGCGCCAGGCCCAGCGCCTGCGGAATGGCCATCAGCTGATCGCCCAGCACCACCAGATCGGCTGTATCCATGGCGATCTGGGTGCCGGTGCCCACCGCGATGCCCAGATCGGCCGCTGCCAGGGCCGGCGCATCGTTGATCCCATCGCCCACCATCGCCACCGGTGCGTGGGCGCGAGCCTGCTGCAGCCGCTCAAGCTTCTGCTGCGGGAGAAGCTCCCAGGCCAGTTGATCGGGGCGCAGGCCGAGCGTGCGGCCAAGGCGCTGCACCGGGCCCTGGCGATCTCCGCTGAGCACCGCAAGGCTGAATCCCATGGCGCCAAGGGCTGCCAGAGCCGCTGGCGCATCAGGGCGCAGGGGATCGTCAATCGCAAGCAGGGCCAGCAAACGCCCTTCGCCGGCCAGAGCCACCACCGTGGCGCCATGGCTCTCCTGCTCCTGCAACCAGGTCTGCTGTTCCGGCTGAAGGGGTGTGCCCTCAGCTACCACCCAAGCGAGGCGGCCCAGGCGGCAGCGACCGAACCCGGGAACATCGCCCTCAAGGCCGTCACCAGCGAAGGTCTGAGCCTCCTGCACCGCCAGCAGCGGCAAGTCGAGCTCCTGGGCGCGCTGGAGCAGCGCGTGGGCCAGGGGGTGGCGGGTGTCTGCTTCCAAGCTGGCCGCCACCTGCACAACAACCTCCGGACTGAGCCCGGGCTGCGTTGCATGAATCCCCACAAGGCTGGGGCGACCCAGCGTGAGGGTGCCGGTTTTATCGAAAAACACGGCACGCAAACCAGCCGCGGCCTCAATCACATCGCCACCGCGAAACAGGATGCCGGCCTTGGCCGCCAACCCCGTACCGACGCTGATCGCAGCCGGCGTGGCCAACCCCAACGCACAGGGACAGGCCACCACCAGCACGGCGATGCTCAGCTGCAGCCCGAGCACAAAAGGCGTTTCCGCTCCCATCCCCAGGCTCTGATGCCCCCCATGGGCATGGGCCGAGGGAGCAGCGGCAAGCACCTGGGGCCAGAGCTGGGCACCCACAAGCCACCAAAACAGCAGTGTGGCCAGGGCAAACAGCATCACGGCCACGCTGAAACGACCCGCCACTCGGTCGGTGAGTCCCTGAATCGGCCCCTTGCGGGATTGGGCCTGCTCCACCAAGGCAATGATCCGCGCCACGGCGCTGTCGCGGCCGGCCCGCAGCACCTCCAGCACGAGCGGTGCCTGCAGGTTGAGACTGCCGGCGGCTAGCTCAGCACCAATCCCCACCTCGAGTGGCAAGGGTTCGCCAGTGAGGCTCGACACATCCAGGCTGGAGGCCCCCTCGAGCACGCGGCTATCCACGGGGACGCGATCCCCCGGCAGCAGCCGCAGGCGATCGCCTGGCCTCAGCGCACCCACACGCACAGGCCGGGTGGTGGCCTCTGGGCCCTCCCCCACGAGCAGCAATGCCTCATCGGGCTGCAGCAGGGCCAGATCCTGCAGGGCCCGACCGGTGCGGAAGCGGGCCCGCTCCTCCAGGAAGCGCCCCAGCAACACGAAGCCCAGCAGCATCACCGGCTCGTTGAAGAAGCACTGCCAACCCACCGCGGGCCAGATCAGGGCCACGAGGCTCGCGGCATAGGCGCTGGCCATCCCCAGGCCCACCAGGGTGTCCATCCCCGGGGCACCAGCGAAGGCCGATCGCCAGCCGCGCACAAGAATCGGGCGCCCCGGCAGGGCCAGGGCCAAGGTGGCCACCACGGCATGCACCCAGATCTGGGCCAGCCAGGGCAGCGGCAGCTGACCCACCTCAGCCAGATGCCCTGCAGCTGAAACGAGCAGCAGCAACAACGCCACCAGCAGCTGCCGCCAGCGTTCCCACCAACTGAGCCGCTGCTGGCGAATCAGCGGAGAATCGGGGCTCTGCTCCTCACGGCGGTGGGCCTGATAGCCCATCCCAGCGAGAGCTTCAATCAACGTCTGGGCCGGATCAGTGGCCAGCTGGGCGGCAAGGTCCGGGTCAAGCCCCACCCAGGCGGTGCGATTCAGCAGGCTCACGCTGGCCTGACGCACGCCGGGCTGCGCCAACAAGCGCTGCTCCACGGCTCGCACGCAGCCACCGCATTTCATTCCTTCCACATCCAGCAGCAGGGCCGCCACGGGCTGCGGAGCCTGGTTAATGCCGCTGCTCACGGATTCGCGGGTGAGTGGCTACAGGCTAGGGAGTGCGAACAGCTCAAGCAGCCGCCACCGCAGGCAGGTGAGGATGGGCCCACGAAGCTCCGCGAACCGCCGTGCCCCGCTCTCAGCGCAACGACAACTTCATCGACAAGAGCTTCACGGTGATGGCGGACCTGATTCTCAAGGTGCTGCCCACCAACCAACGGGCGAAAGAAGCGTTCGCGTATTACCGCGATGGCATGAGTGCCCAGGCCGATGGCGAGTACGCCGAAGCCCTCGATAACTACGCCGAAGCGCTGAAGCTCGAAGAAGACCCCAACGACCGCGCCTTCATCCTCTACAACATGGCGCTGGTGTACGCCAGCAACGGTGAGCACGAGAAGGCCCTCGAGCAGTACGGCCAGGCCCTCGATCTCAACAGCAAGATGCCGCAAGCCCTGAACAACATGGCGGTGATTCACCACCACCTGGGCTCCCTCGCCGAAGAGCAGGGCGACAGCGACCTGGCTGATCGCCACTTCGATCAGGCCGCTGATCTCTGGACCAAGGCGATCCGCCTGGCCCCGAACAACTACATCGAGGCTCAGAACTGGCTGAAGACCAGCGGCCGCGGCAGCGTCGACGTGTACTTCTGAGGCAAGGCCAGCGCTTTAGGCGCTGAGCAATCGCTGGATTCAGGCGCGATCGTCGGCTGGATTCACGCCCAGCGCCGCCACCAGCGCTTCGGCGACACCGCCGGCCTCGAGCAGCTGAAGATCCAGGCCTGCAGCCAGCCGTCCCAGGCCACTGCCCTTGGGCACCACGGCCCGGCGGAAGCCGAGGCGCGCTGATTCCTGGAGACGTTGCTCGAGCTGAGCCACCGGCCGCAGATGCCCGCCCAGGCCCAGCTCACCGATCAACACCGTGCCCGGCGGCAGGGTGAGATCGCGGTAGCTGGCCACCACGGCCGCAGCCACCCCAAGATCCGCCGCCGGCTCCTCCACCTCCAGACCACCCGCCACCGCCAGATAGCAATCGAAGCGTGAGAGGGGCAGGCCCAAATGCTTCTCCAGCACCGCCAGGATCTGGTGAAGCCGGTTGGTGCCAATGCC